>JBDLSS010000128.1:0-9562 GCA_039799345.1 Pseudomonadota bacterium | reverse complement strand
ATTTATAGAACATTAGGTTAAGCTACTTTCTGCTGTTTCTTTTTGAGGCTATTAGAAAAAACTCACTGGGCTGTACACTTTTTCTTAAGAGCCGTGTAACTTGTCGCATAGTCTGTTTTATGATGTTGTATCATATAGTTGTGATACAGTTAAAATATAACTATTGACTTTCATAAAAACATTGCAACTAAAAACAGCCCTGTAATTTTCACGAAAGTGAAAATTAGCTTGTCAAACTTATCAAAACAGAAAATAGAAAAACAGTGATAAATAGCAAAGTGTATGTAACCTATTGCTCTTAAAGTAAATAACCGTTAATGATTTAGCCCTCCCCGAGACAGGTGAGATTAAACAAATAGGCGGTGCAAAAAGAATACGCTTGTTATCTGGGGAATGGGTCAACAGAGACATCGTGGGAGCACGTAATATATTATTACGTGCCTTGGTAGATAAACCCGACTGTTTTACGGTCGCAGTTAGCATTAGTTAAATAATATTAAGAAAAAATTATCGGAGCGCGGTATTAAGATGTTAAAAAAACAAAACGGCTTTACCCTTGTAGAACTGATGATGGTGGTAGCAGTCATCGCTATCCTCAGCACCGTTGCAATTCCTGCCTATGACCAATACATCACCAAAGCACGACGCGCTGATGCGAAGGTTGCCTTGATGAAACTTGCTCAATTGCAAGAAGCGTTTTTCAGTAATAACAATCGATATGCAATCACCTTGGCGGAATTACTCACCAGCAGTTCTGAAGGCTTTTTAAACATCAAAGGTGTGACGGCGCAGTCACCTCAAAACTACTATACCCTGACTTTGAATCCAGCAACGGCGCGTAATTTTACTCTGACCGCCACTCCCTATGGTGACATGATTACCCGAGAAGAAAAAGCGTCTCCAAGTTGTAAAGGCTTAAGCATCGATTCGACAGGACAGCGAGGAGTTTCTGGTGAAGGAACAGGCTCGATACAGGACTGCTGGAACTAAATTCCATACTCAACTGATCATTGGCGTTTTTTGTTGACACCTCTATCTTGATCATAAGATAGAGGTGTTTATTTATTTGGTTGTGCTGAAGTTGTAGGGATGTTCAGAATTAGGTAGTGCTCAAGTTGTAATGATTATCTGAATCAGGATTTTCAGAATTAAAGAATAAAATTTAATGTTGTTAATATCAGTGGGTAATCCTGTTTCATTCGGATAATCGTGTCAATCCTGATTCAGACAATAAGCTGGCTAAAGTCCTTACTTATTTGGCACTGCCCAGAATTAAAACCAGCTCTTATCAATATGCAATCCTATTTAAATTAGATAATTCTGCAAATCCTGATGCTAAGCATGAACAAGCTGAAATCCTTATTTATGAAATGGCGCGAATCATGCTGTTCTATGTTTTAAAAAATAACTTGAAGGGGAATGATTAAAACTCATACAAAATTAGCGCGGTACAAGGCTATAACTTGTTGTACGAACATTCAGTAAATATCACTCTCAATACACCACAGGTGCTATTTAAGGCATAATGAAAAATATCTCTTTAGCACCACACACAACGAACTATTAAAATTTTCATGTCAAACTCCGACTAAATAAGTTACATAGAGCCGTGCCTCTTTCTGATCAGTATTATTTAAAAGAAATTTGTTACTTGTTTAGCACGATAATGACATAGAGGCGCGCTAAACATGTCTAAATATTATCAAACTCCCCGAAACTCCCCAGCCGTACCCAGCGTATGGCAAAATCGCTTATTCTATATTTTTCAAATAATTGCTGTGGCAGGACTTTATTATGCCTCCCTACAATTAGGCGACACTATTGAAATGGGACGACGCGGAGTCATGATTCTTCCCTTAGCAGCAGGAGTCGGACTTGCCGTGTTATTACTATTTGGAACACGGCTTTGGATTGGCATCTTATTAGGTTCTTTAATTTATCAATCAACTTTAGACATTCCGAGCAATGCCGCCTTAGTCACCGCACTTGCCAATGCCTCAGAATCTGTTATTGCAGTTTACCTCCTGGAATATTATAAATTCCCATCGAGCTTGTCACGAGTACGTGATGTTTTTCTATTCACATTAGTAGTCTGCGTTATCAGCCCCTTGTGTGGCGCGAGCTTATCCAGTTTGAGGCTCTTTGTATTACCCGAATTCGTTCCCCTGAATTTTGCGGGTATTATTTGGATCACGGACTGGTTTAAAGACGGCATCGGCATGTTAATCATCACCTCAACGCTATTAGTGTGGCGAAATCTTCCCCCCGTCTTAACCGAAGGCAAAGCACGCCAATTATTCGAATTAATTTTTGTGCTGTTAGGCTTAGCCGTAGTCAGCGGTTTAACTTTGAAAGTTGAACAAGGGCAACGTATTGTTTTTTTATATATGATTTTGCCGTTTACGATTTGGGCAGCGGTGCGCTTTCGTGAACATGGCGCGACATTAGCTTCCTTGTTGATTGCCTGCATTTTAATGAGTGGCAGCATTGATAATATTTACAACACCAATGCAAGCACGAATGGCAATGTCTATTTTCTACTCGAAATCACGTTTATCGTGATCACCAGCTTTACGAGTTTCTTAGTCGCTGCAGCTTACAGTGAACGACGTGAAGCCGAAGAAAGTCTATTTCGTGAAAAAGAACAAGCGATTACCACATTACACTCGATTGCCGACGGAGTCATTACCACCGATGCAAAAGGCTATATCACCTATTTAAACCCGATTGCTGAAGAATTATTAAATTATGCCAACAGCGAAGCTGTAGGAATGCACGTTTCTCGTCTGCTGGTATTGAAAGGTTTAGAACCCGATGCCACCATTGAAAATCCTGTCGAACGCGCATTACATGGTGTCGTCAGTTCACCGCGTCAAAGTTTATTAATTAATCAAAAGAAACAAGAAATTCCGATTGAAAATTCCGCAGCCCCGATTCGTAACCGCTTGGGACAAATTGAAGGCGTGATTATGGTGTTTCACGATGTGAGTAAAGAGCATCATTTACGCCAACAACTTTCCCATCAAGCCAGCCATGACGCACTGACAGGCTTGTTCAACCGCCGCGAATTTGAATATCAACTCAGCAGCTTACTCAATCATGCCAAGACGGAAGGTAGCGAACATTCATTTTTATACCTTGATTTGGATCAGTTCAAAATTGTGAATGACACCTGTGGACATATTGCAGGCGATAGTTTGTTAAAACAACTGGTGACTGTCATTCAAACTCGGGTACGCAGTGGCGATACCTTTGCACGTTTGGGCGGTGATGAGTTCGGAATTTTGTTGAAAAACTGCCCGATTGAGCGTGCTGGCATGGTGGCAGATGCGTTTTTAAAAACGATTCGGCACTTCCGTTTTGTGTGGCAAGATAAAAGTTTTGAAGTGGGTGCAAGCATTGGTGCAGTACCGATTATTGCGGACAGTGAAAGCTCGACTACCGTGCTCAGCAAAGCCGATTTAGCCTGTTATGCCGCCAAAGAAGCAGGACGCAATCGGGTGCATGTGCACATTGGGGATGATGCGAATTTAGTAGCAGCACGGCAAAGTGAAATGCAGTGGGTGGGGCATATTCTCAAAGCCATTGAAGAAGATAGAATCGTTTTATTTCAACAGAAAATTGTGCCTGTTAATCGCAATAATACCGAATCGCATTGTGAAATATTAATGCGAATGCGTGACGAAAATGGCGCATTTATCCCTCCTGGTACATTTTTACCTGCCGCAGAACGCTATAATTTAATGCCGAAATTGGATCGTTTGGTGGTGCACAAAGTCTTTAAATATCTCGCCAATTTACCCCAAGTAATTGATAATACACTGCATGATTTCGTGGCAGTGAATTTGTCAGGTGCAACCATGAATGATCCGAGCTTTGCACAATTTATTCTTGACGAATTGCAAAATTATCCTGTTCCCACCCGTTTAATTTGTTTTGAAATTACCGAAACTGCGGCGATTTCGTCTTTAGACAAAGCCGCTGTGTTTATGCAAGAAATGACAAAACTGGGTTTCCGTTTCGCGCTCGATGATTTTGGCAGCGGAGTTTCATCTTTCGGATATTTAAAACAGTTGCCTGTAGACTATTTAAAAATTGATGGACGTTTTGTGAAAGACATGTTGAATAATCCGATTGATAAGGCGATTGTGGAGTCTATCAATCAAATTGGGCATGTGATGTCGATTAAGACGATTGCAGAATGGGTGGAAGATGAGGCAACCTTGCTGTTATTAGATGAAATTGGGGTTGATTTCGCGCAAGGGTTTGGGATTGCAAAACCGCAATTGTATATTTAACCGAAATTCGGAATAAGAAACAGCAAAAAATTAATTAAATTTAGTCAGTTAAAAATAAGTGCTATCTAAAAAAACATTTTAGATCGTGATTTTTAACTTAATGCTGATTTAAAAAACTTCAGTTTTCTTATCCCGAAGTCAGGTGACATAATATTATTTGTGTGCAGCTTCAGCAGGTTTTGCAGGCACGACGGGGGCGGCTGGTTTTGCAGCAGGAGTCGTTGTAGGAACGGTGGTTTTTGCAGCAGGTGCAACCACCATTAACTTATCCATGTTTTTCTTAAGTGCGGCTTCGCCCACACCGTCAACTTTGAGCAAGTCTTCAACTTTGGTGAAAAGACCTTTTTCCGTGCGATATTTCACAATCGCTTCGGCTTTCTTTGCGCCAATGCCGTCCAAAGTCTTTTCTAAAGTCTTGGCATCGGCGGTGTTGATGTCGATTTTTTCGACTTTGGCAGGGGCTGCGGCAGGTTTAGGCGCAGTCACAGCTTCTACTTTGGCAGCGGCTTCTTTCTTCACGCTTTCCTTTGCAGTGTCGACTTGGGCTTTTACTGCTTCCTTCGTGCCGCTGGCAACTTCTGCGGCTTCATGCTTGGCAGCATCGGTTTTCGCGGCTGCGTCTAATTGAGAAGACACGTTTTTCAACACATCGTTTGCAGACACATTGACCGACAATAAACCTGCCACGGCAAGCACCATGATTCTTTTTAACATTGTAAAATCCTTCTCGTAAATGAAAAAATCCCTGTCTAGGGAAGCTGGATCGCCCGAATTCTACGCAACACTTGGGCGGTCATATCTTGGTATAGTTCTTCGCGTAATACTTGTTCTTCCGCATCTTTGGCTAAAATCGCGTTTTGGTCGAAACTGTATTCTCGCAATAATAGTAGATTTTGCGGTTCTAGCAAGACTTTATTTTGCGGCGTGCGCGCTTCCAAATCAACCCGCAGATTTAACTCCATTTCTTCAATGCGTCCCGTGACTGCTGAAATCGAGAGAAAGCGGCGCGTTAAATTTTCATTGCGCACATAAATCACTGCCTGTGCAGCCTTGGCATTCGGGGCAAGCGCAACGCCTTCTTCTACCAAGACACGCGATACATCCGCCGCAATCCGTGGCGAATTTTCGGCTTGCACGAACACGGTTTTCAACGCCATCGGCACACTGCCCCGCAATTGAAAACCGCATCCGCTGAGCAAACTCAGCAACAAACAGTAAACAATTCCGCGCAGCTTCATGCCACCACCACATTCACCAGTTTGCCCTTGACCACCACCACTTTTTTCACGGTTTTGCCTTCAAGGAAACGTTGTACATGCGGATCATTCAATGCCAATTGTTCAATCGTAGCACTGTCCAAATCGCTGGCAACTTGCAAATGTGCCCGTAATTTACCATTGACCTGAACCACCACTTCCACACTGTCGCGGGTCAAAGCAGCAGGAGCGGCTTTTAACCAAGCTTGCTGCATCACTAAACCGTCATGTCCCAAAATTTCCCACAAAGCTTGGGTGATGTGCGGCACGATGGGCGAGAGCATCAACACCACCGCTTCCAAACCTTCTTTAATCACAGCACGCATTTGAGGTGAATCTTCGGCGCGCCCCAAGGTGTTAATTAATTCCATCGCGGCGGCAATCGCAGTGTTGAAAGTATAGCGTCTGCCGATGTCGTCCCCAATTTTCACAATCGCTTCATGTACTTGGCGACGCACTTCTTTTTCCGCTTTGCCTAAAGCATTGACATCTAAAGCGGGCGTTTCTAATTCAATCTGCGTCACCACTTGTCGCCACAAGCGTTTTAAGAAGCGTGCGCTGCCTTCAACACCCGCATCAGACCATTCCAAAGATTGTTCAGGTGGCGCGGCAAACATCATGAATAAACGCACCGTGTCCGCACCATAACGTTCGATCATGATTTGCGGATCGACCCCATTATTTTTGGATTTGGACATTTTTTCAGTATTGCCAATATTAACGGCTAAACCATCAGTTTTGAGCTTTGCCCCGACCACACGACCTTTCGCATCGCGTTCAATATCGACATCCGCAGGGTTAATCCAGTCATTTTTACCGTTTTTGCCATCCCGATAAAAAGTTTCCGCAATCACCATGCCTTGCGTCAATAAGCGTTTAAACGGCTCATTGCCTTGGACTAAGCCTTCATCACGTAATAAACGGTGATAAAAACGTGCATACAATAAATGCAAAATCGCATGTTCAATCCCGCCGATATATTGGTCTACAGGCAGCCAATAATTGACTTTTTCCTTGTCCAACATTGCGCTGTCACAGTCAGGACTGCTAAAACGGGCGTAATACCATGAAGATTCCATAAAGGTATCAAAAGTATCGGTTTCACGTTTGGCATCTGCGCCACATTGTGGACATTTGACGGTGTAGAAATTGGGGTCTTGCTTGAGCGGAGAACCCACTTCTGCCATTTGCACTTCTTCTGGCAAAATCACGGGTAAATCTTTTTCAGGCACGGGCACAGTGCCGCAGTGCGGACATTCAATCATTGGGATGGGACAGCCCCAATAACGTTGCCGTGACACGCCCCAGTCGCGCAAACGGTAATTTACACGGCGTTGCCCTTTATTTTGTGCGGTTAAAAATGCAGCAATGTCGTTAAAAGCTTGTTCAGAAGTCAAACCGTTAAAGTTGCCAGAATTGACCAATACGCCTTTTTCAGTCATGGCGGCGGTTAAATCGGCAATTTCTGTCTCGCCTGTGCGTACAATCACTTGTTTAATCGGTAAATTGTACTTTTGAGCAAATTCAAAATCGCGTTGATCATGCGCAGGTACGGACATTACTGCGCCCGAGCCATAGCCCATGAGCACGAAGTTTGCGACCCAGACGGGCACGGATTCGCCCGTAATCGGATGGATTGCGGTCAAACCTGTGGCAACGCCGCGTTTTTCCATGGTTTCCATCGCAGCTTCAGCAGTTTCGGTGTGTGCACATTCTTCGATGAAAGCGGCTAAAGCGGGATTTTGCTGGGCGGCTTGTTGCGCTAAAGGGTGTTCTGCGGCAATGGCAACGTAGGTGACACCCATCAAAGTATCGGGGCGCGTGGTGAACACGGTTAAATCTTCGTCACCGACTTTGAAATGAATTTCTACGCCTTCAGAACGCCCAATCCAGTTGCGTTGCATGGTTTTGACGGAGTCGGGCCAGCCTTCGAGTCCGTCTAAATCTAAAAGCAATTCTTCAGCGTAGGCGGTGATTTTTAAAAACCATTGGGGAATTTCGCGACGTTCGACTAATGCACCTGAACGCCAGCCGCGCCCGTCGATAACTTGTTCGTTTGCCAATACGGTTTGGTCAACGGGGTCCCAATTCACGGGCGAGGTTTTTTTGTAAATCATGCCTTTTTGATATAGGCGAATAAATAACCATTGTTCCCAACGATAATAATCGCGGTTACAGGTGGCAATTTCGCGTTCCCAGTCGTAGCCTAAACCGAGGCGTTTGAGCTGATTGCGCATATAGGCGATATTTTCGCGTGTCCATTTGGCGGGGGGCACATTGTGCTGAATTGCGGCATTTTCTGCGGGCAAACCGAATGCGTCCCAACCCATCGGTTGGAGTACGTTTTTACCTTGCATCCGTTGGAAACGGGAAATCACGTCGCCAATGGTGTAATTGCGGACATGTCCCATATGCAGTCGCCCACTGGGGTAGGGAAACATGGATAGGCAGTAAAATTTTTCTTGTTCTGGATTTTCGACAGCTTTGAAAACCTTTTCGGTTTCCCAGCGTTTTTGAATGTCTGCTTCTAAAGTTTCGGGGGTGTACTGTGCTTGCATAATGGCTAATAGGTGACATGAAAGCGACAAGCATAACTCAGTTGGGGAAAAATTTGTAGGATGGGTAAGGTTTCAGGGTTTTAAACAAGTCTGTCAATGGGAAATGTCTGAACCACAATTCACATAATTACCCCAATTACCATAATTGAAGATAAAGTTTCTCGTTCCCAAACTCCGTTTCGCAACCATTAAGTTAAGCATAGTGCCAATAGGATGTGCTGAGGAACGAAGCGCATCAATTCGTGAGAAAACGATGAATCCCGATTGATGCGCCTCCTATCGTAGGCACATCCTATGGACTATTATCCTTGGGTTATACTTTAGCGGGACATAGTGTGGGCCAAATGGTGGGTGCGCGGGGTTTGGAGTTGGGGCTGGGTTTTTTACACGCGCCTTATCGGGGTCGTCCTTCTTTGGCTTTGGATGTATTGGAGGCAGTGCGTCCTTGTGTTGATGAGTGGTTATATCAGCAAGTCACAGCAGGTTTATTAACCACTCAAGACTTCTTTATGGAAAAAGAAGGAGCATGTCGTTTAGAAAAAGAAGGGCGTGGTAGGTTTTATGCGGCATGGTTCGATGAAGCTGAAGATTTCTTGAAAAATCCAATGCGAGATAGTTTTGCAGTTTTATTAAACGCATTACGCAAATATCGAATAATTGGTTTGATGGCTGAATCAGAGGATGATTAATAAAAACTCTTTTAAAATCAGTAAGAGAGACCAACTTTTCGCAGGTATCAAAATTGGACAATTTCTTAAAAAATGAAATTTACATCCTATTGATTTACTTGTATTTTTTTGTCATGCAAAAATCGTGCTGGAGAGACCAACTTTTTCGACATAATATGTCGTTAAAATTACGCTTGCAATCTCATGATAGATATGCAATTATTTTTGACATGGGGGTTGCAACTCACTTCGCCAATGCAGGCGGTTGAAACGAAGTAAAACGATTTAATTTAAACATTGTGAAATGTTGCAACTTACTTCGCCAATGCAGGCGGTTGAAACCAATAGCACAGTACAAGGGTCTTTCCACTAAGGTTGCAACTCACTTCGCCAATGCAGGCGGTTGAAACTTAAAACCTCCTCTTTACAAAGATCAGTGTCATCGTTGCAACTCACTTCGCCAATGCAGGCGGTTGAAACCCTTCAAATGTCAGGTGTATGCCTGACTTTTCGTTGCAACTCACTTCGCCAATGCAGGCGGTTGAAACCAATAGCACAGTACAAGGGTCTTTCCACTAAGGTTGCAACTCACTTCGCCAATGCAGGCGGTTGAAACCTCGATTTTTTTCTTCCTTTTTTCCGAGCACAAAGTTGCAACTCACTTCGCCAATGCAGGCGGTTGAAACAGTAATTTAGAATTATTAATTCTAATAATTAGTGGTTGCAACTCACTTCGCCAATGCAGGCGGTTGAAACTGGGATTATTTTTTATTCTCTCTTTT
>JBDLSS010000127.1:0-3908 GCA_039799345.1 Pseudomonadota bacterium | reverse complement strand
CCACGTTTTTGTTTGTGGTTAAAAGAAAGCACTGCGCATGATCGACTTGCCTCGCCAGAAATAAAAAAACGCATGGACTTAGTCAGAAAAAATCGTTTAGAAAGTCCACGCGAAGCTACTCAAAAATTAGCAAATGTTCCTTATTTATTTGGCGAAATTCGTCAACCCAATCAGCCTTATTTATTAATTCCTCGCGTTTCTTCTGAAACTCGTAAATTTATTCCAGTTGGTTATTTTTCAAACGAAGCGATTTGTGGCGATGCTAATTTTATGCTACCCAATGCAACGTTATACGATTTTGGAATGTTGAGTTCCACTTTTCATAATGCGTGGATGCGAACAGTTAGTGGGCGTTTAAAAAGTGATTATCGCTATTCAAATACTATTGTTTACAACAATTTCCCGTTTCCTGAAAATGTAAAACTCGCAATTAAAGCGAAAATTGAAGCCGCTGCGCAAATGATTTTGGATGCACGAGAACTTGAAGAACAACGCTGTATTCAGCAAAAATATTCATTAGCGATGTTATACGCAGCAAACAACATGCCCGAAGCCTTGCAAAAAGCGCATAAAGCTTTAGATAAAGCTATCGATGCCGCTTATTCTTACAAAGGCAGCAATGACGATGCCGCACGGGTTGCCTTTTTATTTGAATTATATCAAAAAGTTGCCTCACCTTTGGTTGAAGAAAAGCCTCTTCCCAAAGCTCGCCGAAAATCCCGTTCTAAAAAAGAATAATGCTAAAGCCTTTCACCCCCTTTGAAAAAGGGGTCAGGGGGGATTTAAAAATCTCGAAAGTTGCTACGATCTTAAATTCCCCTCAGTCCCCATTTTTCAAAAGGGGAAGCTAAACACCCTATCTAGCCTTGTTATACGCTTAACTCAATGGTTTTTTCTCGTTCCAAGTGGCACTTGGGGACGAGGCAAAGTTTGGGAGATAGTCATGTCGGGTTCGTCCATAGATGTCATTGTTGACGATAAAGCTGTCAGCGATTATCTGAAAAAGTTAGAGGAAAAGATAGGGAACTTATATGTTCTTTGATTAAGGTTTTTTAATCCTGAAAATCCTTTAATCCTGATTCTGATAATCTTTGCAACTTTTTTAACAAAAAAGTTAAGCCCATAGCCCGTATGTAAAATAATAGAATCTTGGAAATTTAAGGATTGGACTCAAAACCTGTTAGATTTTAAAAATCTAACAGGTCTTATACACGATTTAAATCGTATAATTCTTTGTCTGATGCTTAACTTAATGGCAGTGGATTGAAAGCGCGGTGCTCATTTTAAATATTGGCAGGCAGCTTGAATAATTGCTGATAAGCATTGATGTGTTGAAAACCCAATTGTGCGCCATAAAAGGGGAGAAGCGATTCTATCGGGCACGTAAACGGTTTGGGATTGGGTAAATTTTCATAAGTCGAGCGCACACGACATTGCTCAATATTAACAATGCTTTGCAGTGTCCCTAAGCTCAGTCGTTCCGCAAAATTCATTCTAATCTTTGGACCATACAAATTGGGTAATTTATGTAATTCTGCAAAGCCATGTGGCACAACATCATTGGTATTGTAAACCCGCACGTAATTATTTCCGAAGTGCTGCTCGAAATAACGGTTAAATACTTTTTCTCCCAACGAAGCCCCCGCAAAGGTCACGCAAGACAATTTTGCCACCGCATTTTTATCCCATAAAGGCATTGGATGATAAATGTCATTATGTGGCAATGGTGTTGTACCTTGAGTTTGTTTAAACCACAGTGCCAAACCCGCCGCAATTGCCCCACCTAAACTGTGTCCTGTGAATTGAAGATTAACCGCGCTATTTTCTTGAATAATACGCGCTAAATAATCGACCAAGGAAACCCCCGCTTGTGGCAAGGGAGCATAACCTGCGGGGGTTGCAGTGGATGGAACAGTGTTCAGAACGATTTTTAATGCCGTCATCGTTGCCTGAGAAATATACGCTGTAGGCGTTATCGGTTCAGGTGTCACCCACGCTGTGAAATGTGCATCGAAATCTTCAACCAACCATTCCCACAAGTTATCTGAGATTGTGCCCCGTGTGGCGACAATATAATTACTGGGGTCTGAACGCGATTGTGCAACGAAAGTGAGATTTGCCTGATGTTTTTCCAAAGCATCGGAGCAATACAAGGCAGGTCCCCAAACAATTTGCCAATCATTATTCAAATGAGGATAGGTGGGTAAAATTTCATTGAGATATTGTGCGGTTTTAAAAATGGTGTTGGAATCAACCGCGAAGGACTCGCCTGCATAAGTTAAAAATGCCATGCTTGCATTGATGTATTCGTTAGGGGTAAACATAAACAGCCTTTGATTTAACGGAACAAGCTTTGAACATTAACACAAGAACTTGCAACTCTCCAAGGACTGCACGTCCTAACGCACAATTTGATTTCAAAAATTTCGAGACTTTCAATATTTTTAAGCCTTGATTTAATTAGGAGTTACGCAGTTGAATAGGTAACTATTTGATTTTTCTGGAAACACGATTGTGCGGCGCACAATACTAACTCATTGTAAATAAAAGAATTAGTGTTTCAACTGCGTAACTCCTAACTATTCAGAACACCAGCATAAACGCGCCGCTGGAGCGACGCAATAGGCAACCTCTTTTCATGAGGTAATTTTGTGTAATTATGTGGAGTTATAAGGTTTAAAAACCTAGTTAACCTGAGTTTGACGAAAAAGTGCATAATAAATTTCTGAACCACTGCCTTCTATAACCTTATAATAAACAATGTAATCTTTGCGACATTGTTGCACTGTTTTGGGTTTCAAACCTAGCACTTTACCCAACTTTTAAAAGATAGTTCTTTAATTTATAAAGAGAAAATTAAATGGCATATAGGTTGCTATACAAAGCTCACACGTCTTTGTGAGTCAAACAACCATGCGCGACACTCAAACTAAAACAATTATTATTGATGACACTACCTTACGCGATGGCGAACAATCTGCTGGAGTCGCTTTCAGTTTAGAAGAAAAGCTGGCGATTGCCCGCGATTTAGATGCTATCGGCGTACCTGAATTAGAAATTGGCATTCCCGCAATGGGCACAGAAGAATGTGAGAGCATTCGCGCCGTTGCCGACCTCAATTTAAATGCCCGCCTCCTGGTTTGGAGTCGGATGCGTGAGGCAGATTTAGCCTTATGCAAAGATTTAGGCATTCACATCGTCGATCTTTCCATCGGCGTATCTGACCAACAAATTCAACACAAATTACGCCGCGACCGCGCTTGGGTTTTAAACTCAATTCGTACCCATGTCTGCAAAGCTTTGGATATGGGCTTAGAAGTGTGCATTGGTGGTGAAGATTCCTCCCGCGCTGACCCTGATTTCTTACGCCAAGTGGTGGAAACTGCCCAAGCCGCAGGTGCACGCCGTTTCCGTTTTGCCGATACCGTTGGGATTATGGAACCTTTTGGCGTATTAGCCGCAATTCAACAATTGCGCAGCCACACCGACTTAGAAATTGAAATGCACGCCCATGACGACTTAGGCTTAGCCACTGCCAACACCTTAGCTGCCGCACTCGGGGGCGCAACCCACGTCAACACCACGGTTAATGGACTGGGTGAACGTGCAGGCAATGCGCCGCTCGAAGAAGTCGCACTGGGTTTAAAACGTTTGTACGGTTTTCAAGTGAATATCGACATGCAGCACTATGCCTGCGTCTCGCAACGGGTGGCAAATGCTTCGGGCAGACCTTTATCTTGGCAAAAAAGTTTAGTGGGCGAAGGGGTTTTCACCCATGAAGCGGGCGTACATGTCGATGGTTTATTAAAAGACCCCTTAAATTATCAAGGCGTTGATCCTGCGGAATTAGGACGCGAACATCATTTGGTGCTCGGCAAACATTCGGGCACGCAAACCGTAATTGAAGT
>JBDLSS010000126.1:0-4454 GCA_039799345.1 Pseudomonadota bacterium | reverse complement strand
CAGACGGTATTCGGCGCATTGCGGAAATGGCGTGGCAGGTGAACGAGCGCACAGAAAATATTGGGGCGCGGCGTTTACATACGGTAATGGAATGTTTATTAGAAACAATTTCGTTTGAAGCGGCGGATAATCAAGGAATCAATGTCAGTATTGATGCGGCGTATGTGGATAAATATTTAGCCGAATTAGTCGCGAATGAAGATTTGAGCCAGTATATTTTGTAAGTATTAAAACCAAGCCCCTAAATCCCCCTAAAGAGGACTTAAAACCGCTTTAATTTTTATCTTTAGCCCCCTTTAGAGGGTTGGGGGCTGTTTTTGGGATTTAGGGGCGCAGTTAGGCTTAATTCTTACGGACGGTCAGGATATTGCTCTTGTAACTTGGAATGTTCAACCCGCATACGTTCATCTAATTTACGCATATCAGCCTTCCATTGTTCGCAGCGTTGTGGATTGGTTTCACACCACTTTTTCTGCGCTTCTTGTTTTTCTTTCTGATGTTTTTCACGCAATTCTTTGCGGAAAGTATCACATTGTGCAGGTGTTGCTTCACATTTTGCCTTTAAAGCTTGCACTTCTTCTTGTTCTTTTTTGCAGGCATCAGGATTAGCAGCACACCATTTTTTCTTTTCAGCCAAACGTTTAGTTTATTCTTCGTGCATTTCCGCTTTCACCTGTGCCTTCATTTCAGCACACCATTTGGGGTCAGCTTGGCAACGTTTTTGGACTTCTTCGCGGGTAGGTGAGCTTTTAATCAATTGCCGCCGCAAAACCCGTCCACAACAATAAACTGACAACAACCGATAATTTTTTCAGCATAGTGAACTCCTAAACTAGAGATTGCGCCCTAAATTCCCCCACGACACTGCGTACAGACTACAGCTTGAAAGGGGGAATTTAGTTAAAACTTAAAGCTGAGGATGATCAGGGAATTTTTCTTGCAATTGACGACGAGCTTCACGATATTGATCTTCAATCTTACGCAATTCTGCCTTCCAAGTTTCGCAACGTTGTGGATTGGCATCACACCATTTTTGCTGAGCATCTTGTTTGTGCTTGCCCACTTTTTGACGCATTTCCTTGCGTGCAGTGGCGCATTGCTCAGGAGAGTCTTTACACTGGGCTTTCAGTGCCTTCATCTCTTCTTTCAACTTTTGACATTCCGCAGGATTTGCCGCACACCACTGTTTACGCGCTTCACGGTGTTTTTGGATTTCGGCTTTCTTCTCTTCACACCATTTCGGGTCTTCTTGACAACGCTTTTTGAACTTCGCGCCGCGTCCCGCTTGTTCATCAACCGCAGGCGGGGGTGGCGGAGCTGTTGTTGCAGCGGGCGTATTGGGGGCTGCGGGCACAATTTCTACAGCAAATAAATTGTGACTGCCAAAACTCAAACTCGCACAGATTAACATCAAAGAAAGTTTATTCATGATCACATCTCCTCATTAAAACACTATAGGTTTTCCATCGAGTAAAGCTTGTGTCTCTTGTAACTGCAAACGTCCTTGTGCAAACCACGAAATGACTTCGGGATATAAACGATGTTCTTGTACTAAAACCCGCGCCGCAAGGCTTTCGGGAGTATCATCTTCGAGAACGGGGACACGCGCTTGTGCAATCACCGCTCCCGAATCCAATTCTTCAGTGACGAAATGCACACTTGCGCCATGCTCTTTCACTTTTGCTTCAAGCGCACGCTCGTGGCTGTGTAAACCTTTGAAGGCAGGCAATAAAGACGGGTGAATATTCAATAATCGCCCATGATAATGTTGCACAAACAGCGGACTTAAAATCCGCATAAATCCTGCGAGCACCACCAGTTTTGGCTTGTACTGGTCGATGGCTGCCATCATTGCCGTGTCAAAAGCTTCACGTGAGGCAAAGTTTTTATGTTCTAACACGGCGGTGGTAATGCCTTGCGCTCGCGCAAACTCCAAACCAGCTGCATCGGCACGATTGCTGACCACAGCACGAATTTCAACATGAGGTAATTTGGCTTCTGCAATGGATTTGAAATTGCTGCCGCGCCCTGAAATTAAAACCACGATAGGTAAGGTGCTCATAAGCCGAGTAGTACCACGCTTTCAGTGGGGTGGGCAATAATTTTTCCGATAATTTGTGCGGTTTCACCACTGTTGCGTAATTGGCTTAATGCAACTTCTGCGTGCTCAGCACTGACACACACCACCATCCCGATTCCACAGTTGAAAGTGCGGTGCATTTCGACCGCATCGACATTGCCTTGTGCTTTCAGCCAGTCGAAAATCGCGGGTTGTTTCCAGCTTAAAGTGTCAATTTCTGCACACAAACCTTGCGGCAACACGCGCGGCACGTTGCCAATTAAGCCGCCGCCTGTAATATGCGCTAAGGCATGGACGGGGACGCATTGCATTAAGCTTAGCAGGGATTTTACATAAATGCGGGTCGGTTCAAGCAAAACCTCGCCTAAAGTGCGTCCGTCAAAGGGCATGTCTAACGCGCTGTTGCTCACTTCAATGATTTTACGAATTAATGAATAACCATTGGAATGTGCGCCGCTGGAACTTAAACCAATGAGCACATCGCCTGCTTGTACTTGGCTGCCGTCAATAATCGCGGATTTTTCCACCACGCCCACACAAAAGCCTGCTAAATCGTAATCACCATTATGATACATGCTGGGCATTTCTGCGGTTTCGCCGCCGACCAATGCCGCGCCTGCCAATTCACAGCCTTTACCAATCCCTGAAATTACTGAAGTTGCGACTTCAACTTCTAATGCGCCCGTGGCGTAATAATCCAAGAAAAATAAGGGTTCAGCCCCTGAAACCACGATGTCATTCGCACACATCGCGACCAAATCAATGCCGATGCTGTCGTGTTTGCCCATGCTCATGGCAAGGCGTAATTTTGTGCCCACGCCGTCTGTGCCTGAGACTAAAACGGGTTGTTTATAACGGTCAGTGGGCACTTCAAACAATGCGCCAAAGCCGCCCAGTCCTGCCAATAAACCGCTACGTTGGGTGCGTTTGGCGATAGGTTTAATGCGTTCTACGAGTAAATCACCATTGTCGATGTCAACGCCAGCGTCACGATAAGTTAAAGAAATAGCTTGTTTGTCCATGAATTACGGTATCTGAAAAAGGTTTTAGGAAGGTTGGCTTTGCGCCATGAGGGCATGAATAACTCGGCGCGTTTCAGGTGATGAAAATAGTTTAATCAGCAAGTCAATGAATTCTTGTTCAGAATGCACCTCGATGTGTGTGCCTATATCATCATCACTGTTAAAAATTTGGAATAATTCTTCAAAGCGTGGAAAGACTTTGAGTGGATAAAAATCAATATCATGGCTGATGGTAAACAAAGGAAATTGATATTGATTTAAAATCGGTGCAATTAAGCAGAAAGTATAAGAAAACTGATTATTTTTCGGGGGGACAGATTGAATGCAGCCCATCACTAACTTATTGGTATAAACACCCAAAAATTTTGCCTGCTCGCGCAATATGATCACTGGCGCGCGCAGCGTAGAACTGCCAATGTCGTTGGGCCACAAATTAGGAATTGAATCGGTCACGTTGGTAACTTCTGACTAACAACTCAGCATCGTTTTGCTTACGGAAATGTTGCATTAGCATAGCATATTTCATATCAGGGCGGCAGCCCGCGCTCAATCTGTGGCTTGGGAATTGCGTGCTAAACGGCGCAATAAACTGGGGTTTAATGACCATACTAAACTGGCTTGTCCTGCCAGCACTTCGTCGGTAAATTCGAGTAAACAAGCCGCTCCTTTGCGCAAGGGCATCCAATTATTGGTATGTCCGCTTAATAACCAAGTACCTAACTCACCTAAATCAGGCTCATGTCCTATCAAGGCAATAGTGTGGGTGGTGTGTGCATGTTCTTGTAAATAAGTCAGAATTGCGGGAGCTGAACCGCGTGGGGCAAGGGCGCGTAAAGTATCGCGCTTAGCATCTCGATACGTGCTCAGTAATAAATCGGCAGTTTGTTGCGCACGAATCAGCGGGCTTGAAGCGATTTGATAAATTTGGGGCATAATTATCTGTAAACCTTCGATATTTTTCCGCATTTTATTCTTGCCCTTGGCACTTAAAAGACGCGCTGCATCTGCTTGTTCACTGCTATTGGGGTCTTCCAATTCTTCGGCAATCGCATGGCGAATTAAGAGCACTTGCATAAATAACCTCATGAGGGACTGTAAAAATTTTAGATGTTTGTATTCTATCTTATTTTAGACTGTCGTGGGGCTGAGTTCGTTGCATTTATACTTTAACATTTTAGCTTATTCTGACATTTTCAAGTATTCCAGTCAGGTTTTTTAGCCCCGACTAGCTGGGGAGGGCTGCGTCAAAGAAGCTAAAGAGTAGGTATAATATGCAGTTAAACATACATAATCCTTAACTAATTGATTATCCTAATAAGAGATGAACAGTTTAATCCCATACTTAAACACAC
>JBDLSS010000125.1:0-8971 GCA_039799345.1 Pseudomonadota bacterium | reverse complement strand
GTGTGTTTAAGTATGGGATTAAACTGTTCATCTCTTATTAGGATAATCAATTAGTTAAGGATTATGTATGTTTAACTGCATATTATACCTACTCTTTAGCTTCTTTGACGCAGCCCTCCCCTTTAGGGGATTTAGGGACTGGTTTTAAGGTTTAGCCCTCTTTAGGGGTTGGGGCGCAGTTAAAACTTAATTGATGACAAGCCCTAACATTTATCACGTATTTCTGGCAAAATACTTCATGAAACTAACTATTTACTGCAATTCAATGCTGCTCTTATCAGACAAAAAGTGAGTTTGAGATGTATACAGGAATTATTTTAAAACCCACTGATAATATAAATATTTTTTATTGAGGCTGTAAATTTTCTTTCTGGGAAAAACAAGCTTTACACCCAATACCTTTAATTTCACTCTTCATAACTTCCAGACAGTACCGTGTAATGACGACATTTTCGCTTTCTAGTCTATTTTTTCTGCCTAGCGTACAGATTTGTTTTGTTGATAAAAATAGACGTATTCAACAAATCAGTCAAAAACTTGCTGAAACTTTTGGTTTTAACCCCGAGCAATTACAAAATTGTGCTTATGAAAGTTTAATTTATCCTGAAGACCTCTACGCTACACAACAAGTCTTAAACAATTTATCGTTCAGTCATCATTCAAAAATATCCAATCGCTATCGCTGTCATAATCAGCATTATCAGTGGGTGACTTGGGAATTTAGTTTTGATACGACATCACAGGGTTTTTTCGCCATAGCTGTCCCATTTCACGCCGAACCCAGTGTATTCAAAGACGCAAAACGCTATCATAAATTGTTTGAAAACAGCCTGATGGCAATTTTAATTGTCAGTCCGCAGGGTTACCCCCTGATGGTCAATCCTGCCATGATTAAAATGCTAGGCTACAGCGAAACGGAATTATTACAAATGCACGTTTCGGAATTTACCCATCCTGAAGATAAAGAATGGACAGGCGCGTATTTTCAGGCATTGGTATCTGGAAAAGTCGAGAGTTATCAATTAGAAAAACGTTATTTCACCAAAGATAAGCAGCTATTGTGGGTGCAGTTAAGTGTCACCAAATTTTCTACACCAGACGATGCAGAAGTGCAATACATGGGGATGATGCAGGATATTACCCCGCAAAAGCAGATTGAAAATATGCTGCGTGAGCGCGAAGAACGCTTTGAATTAGCGATGCGCGGCGCAAATGATGGTTTGTGGGATTGGAATATTGAAACCGACGAAGTGTATTACGCACCGCGTTGGAAAACGATGTTGGGATATGCTGAGCATGAATTAGCCTGCTCAATTCAAACGTTTATTGACCTATTACACCCTGATGAACGCATCACGGTATTACAAAAAAATTATGATTATATTGAAGGTAAAGCCGCCACTTACGAAAGTACGCATCGCATGCAACACCGCAATGGGAATTATCTGTGGATATTGTCACGCGGCACGCTAGTTTATAACAACAAGGGCGAAGCATACCGTATGGTGGGCATACATACCGATGTCACCGAAAAAAAAATAGCAGAACAAAATCTACGCGCCACTAAAGAATTTCTCGATAAAATTATCAATAATATCCCGATGTTGGTATTTGTCAAAGACCGCCAACACCGCTACGTCTTATTAAATAATGCGTTTTGTGAAAGCATCGGCAAAGATCATGAAAACCTGTTGGGCGAAACCGATGCCGCATTTTATCCGCCTGAACAAGTGAAAGTTTTTTGGGAAAGTGACGACCTCACTTTTACCACAGGCGAGAGCAATGATGCTGAAATTGAATACACCACCGCAGAAGGTGTGCGTACAGGTTTAAACAAAAAAAGTTTGTATACCGATCCCCTCGGTAATGCGTTCATTATCGGCTGCACCGTCGATATTACCGAATTGAAACGCAATGAACGCGCCTTAAAAGCCCGTGATAAATTATTTCAAGCCGTCGCGCAAGCCACACAGACCTTACTCACAGGCACAGATCAACAACTTGCCAACAGCCAAGTTTTGGAGTTGGTGGGCAAAGCGACAGGCGCGGATCGGGTTTATATTTTCCAAAACAGCATTGATCCTAATACGAGTGAATTATTGTGTAGTCAACGTCTTAAATGGAGTCAACGCTACAATAGCATTTTGCGCGACAATCCCAGTTTACAAAATATTCCCTATCGTATCTTGCTTGAAAATTGGTATGAGCACTTGCTCAAACATCAGTCAGTGCAAGCGATGGTCGAAGATTTATCGCCACACTTGCAAGCCCTGCTCAAGCCGCATCGCACCCGCTCTTTCCTCGTCGTACCGCTGTATGTGAACGAACAATTTTGGGGTTTCATCGGCATGGATGATTGTCAGCGCGGGCGCGTGTGGTCACAAAATCACATCACTATGCTGCAAATGATTGGCGACAGTTTGCGCGGCGCATTGGTGCGTCAACAAGCAGAAGCCAATTTACAACAAGCATTACAGCGCAATCACCTAATTTTAGAAAGTTCAGTGGACGGCATCGCCCTGATTACCTGTCAAGGTGTGTTGCAAGAAGTCAATCCTTCCTTGTGTCAATTACTGGGTTACAGTGTAGAAGAATTACTCGGCACCACCGTATTACGCTATTTGATAGCACGTAGCCCAGAAGAAAGTGCGGCAAGCATTCAAGAGATTCTCCGCAAAGGTTCTGACTGTTTTGAACGCCGCGTGCAGCATAAATCAGGCGTATTATTGGATATTGAAGTCAGTGTCACCTGCGTGCAATTTGACAGCGAAACTTTACTGTTTGCCATCATTCGCGACATCAGAGAACGCAAACGTTTTACTAATGAATTGCAAAAATCCAAGGAAGCTGCGGAAGCTGCCAATCACGCTAAAAGCGCGTTTTTAGCGACCATGAGTCATGAAATTCGCACCCCCATGAATGGGGTGATTGGCATGACTGACTTATTGCTACACACCGAACTCAGCCACCAACAACGCGATTATGTGCAAACGCTACGCAGTTCAGGCGAGGGTTTACTGACACTTATCAATGATATTTTGGACTTTTCAAAAATTGAAGCAGGCAAATTAGTTTTAGAAAAAACGCCGTTTGATTTGCACAGCATTATTGAAGAAGTGATCGATCTGTTTGCTGCCGTGGCGGATAAAAAACAGCTAGAATTAATGTATCAACTCGATTTTCTCGCTCAACAGGTCTGTGCAGATTCGGGACGCATTCGACAAATATTAATTAATTTATTGGGCAACGCGCTCAAATTTACCGAGCGCGGCGAGATTCGGTTACGATTACGCAGTCTCTCAGAAACCCACGACCACTATCGTCTACACTTTGAAATCAGCGACACGGGAATTGGCGTGAGTGCAGAACAACGCGAATCTTTATTTCAAGCTTTTACGCAAGCAGACAGTTCCACCACACGGCGTTATGGCGGCACAGGTTTGGGGCTGGTGATTGTCGAACGTTTGGTGCATTTATTTGGGGGCGAGATTGGTTTTGAAAGCGAATATGGTAAGGGCAGCAGTTTCTGGTTCAACTTACCACTTGCCAAAGCCGAGCATGCCAGTCTTGCATTACCCGATCACCGTGGTTTAGCAGGCATGAAAGTGTTGGTGGTCGATGACAATCCAACTCAGCGTTTATTATTGCTTTCTTATTTACAGCAGTGGGGAATGCAAGCCGAGGCGATTGGCGATGGACGAGTCGCCCTTCATTTAATTCGTCGCGCTTTAGCACAGGATAAACCTTATAAACTTGCTATAATTGATTCCCAAATGCCAGGCATGAATGGTACGGAATTGGTCACAGCTTTGCGTGCAGACGCAAACATGAGTGAGTTGACGATTTTGGTGTTGACCACAATCAGCCTTTCGATTAAGGCAAGTTGTGCGCGACACGTACAATATTCACTCTCTAAACCGATCAGTCAACGCCATTTATTAAATGCAGTCATTGACAGCTTGGCGCAAAAGCCCAATCAACCCCGATTATCCTTGACCTCAACCCCACAGATTTCATCTTTTATGAACACACGCAAAATTTTGTTAGTCGAAGACAATGCCGTCAATCAAAAAGTGGCGGATATCATGTTAAAAAAACTCAATTGTGAAGTCACGCTTGCAAGCAACGGTAAAGAAGCCGTCGCCAAACTGCTACAACCGCATCATTTTGAATTGGTTTTTATGGACTGCCAAATGCCCGAAATGGATGGTTTTGAAGCAACCCGTGAAATTCGGAAAATGGAAACAGGACATATTCCCATTGTGGCTCTCACCGCCAATGCGATGGAAGGTGATGCCCAACGTTGTCAAGCGGCGGGTATGGATGATTATTTAAGCAAGCCCGTGAAACTGCAAGATTTCGAGCGTATTCTGCAACGTTGGGGAGCTGTTGAATAATCCTGTCTCCCCTGAAGAAACTTTCGTTGACAGCCTCACTTTAAATCACTGGAAAAGCTTAAACACTCAGCAAAATGCGGGTGGGTGGTTGGAGTTGCGGGATTATTTTCTGGAACACAGTGCACAATTACTGCAAGAAATAGGTCTAGTCTGTACGTTAAATGACAATACCGAATTGGAAAAACTAGCGCACCAACTCAAAGGCACGGCGGTCAGTTTTGGCACACCGCAATTAGCCAAACTCAGCGAGCTTGTGCAAGCTCAATGCGAATGTCAGTTACATAATAAAATGCTAATATTAGGACATGTCATTAATTAAGTTTTAACTGCGCCCGCCCCCCCTAAAGAGGGCTAAACCTTAAAACCAACCCCTAAATCCCCTAAAGGGGACTTAAAATATTAAACATGAAATAACTTGTTTGTGTTTAGCCCCCTTTAGGGGGTTGGGGGCTTCTTTAAAGGTTTTTAAACGCGCTACTTTCTCTTAAAACCTAATTGATGACTCGCCCTAGTTCAGGCTCTCACGGTTTGTTATGAACATACCCGTGTGGAAATAATGTGCTATTAGAGGTGTTTCAATTATGTTTCAGCAAAATTCTATGCGTTTAGCGATCTTACTTGCAATCGGCAGTTTAGCGGCTTGCAACTCATCAGACAGCGTTGATGTTGATAGCCAACTGCAAAGTTTGATCGCTCAAAATAATTTAACGGGCGATCCTAGTCGTGGGCGCAATTTACCCAGCATTAATACCCCACTGGCACAATTGGGCAAAAAGTTATTTTTTAGCAAGGCTTTGGGCGGCGAGAAGGATGCTGCTTGCGTCAGTTGTCACCATCCGAGTTTAGGGGGTGGTGATGGTTTACCCTTATCCATCGGCGTTATTACGGTAAATCCCGATCAACTCGGGCCAGGGCGAATGCAGCTTAGCACGGCCGATCATTATGATGGTGGTCCCAATGTGCCGCGTAATGCACCCACGACTTTCAATATTGGGATGTGGGACAACGTGTTATTCCACGATGGACGTGTTGAAAGTTTAGGCAAAACGCCAAAAACCAATGGGGATGATGGCAAGGGAATGCGCAGTCCTGATAGTTTATTTGGAATAGCTGATCCGTTGGCAGGCACAAATTTAGCAGCAACCCAATCCCGTTTCCCTTCGACTTCGGTGGAGGAAATGCGTGGTTATGTATTTGCATTCAACCAAAGCAATGAAGCCGCGCGTACTGCCTTAGTCAAACGTTTAAGCGAGCAAGTCATTCCGAATACGTGGGGCGCAGAATTTGAGCGTGTCTTTGGCGATTCCACACTGAGTTATGCCCGCATTGCGGAGGCACTGGGCGCGTACGAACGTTCACAAGTGTTCGTGAATACGCCATGGAAACGCTACATTGAAGGTGAGCGTACCGCTTTAAGCGATTCGGCAAAACAAGGTGCGACTTTATTTTTCACGTCCGTTGCACAAGGCGGTGCGGGTTGTAACAGTTGTCACACGGGCGATTTCTTCACCGATGAAAAATTTCATGTGTTGGCAATTCCACAAATTGGACGCGGCAAGGGTGACGGTGTCACTTTAGACGATGATTTCGGACGTTATCGTGAAAGTAAGCAAGCGGATGATAAATATGCTTTCCGTACTTTAAGTTTGTTAAATATAGAAGTGACAGGACCTTATGGGCACGATGGTGCGTATAAATCTTTAGAAGACATGATTCGTCACAATGCCAATCCTGAAGCGGCAGTGGCAGCCTACGATTTTAGTTTGAAAAATCTGGATGATTATATTCAGCACAATAATGCAGTCGCTAATACTCAAGCTGCTTTAGCACAATTTAAATCTTTGCAAAGCAGGGGTTTGTCGAAATTAACCCCCACTTATTTGAGTGAAATCCAAGTCACCCAGTTGGCTGATTTCTTACGCAGTTTAACCGACCCGTGCGTGAAAGATCGCAGTTGTTTGGCGGCGTGGATTCCTGACAATAAAGACAGCGGTGTTGATGGTTTGCAATTGAATGCAGTGGACGTAAAGGGCAATCCTTTGTAATCATGTCATTGATAGTTAGCACTTCTTCCTTGAAAACTCATCATTAATTTTATATACGCTTGCCTTGGGAACAGCTTCCATAGCAAGCGTATAATCTTTAAAATCAATAAGTTAAAATTCATATTTTATTTGAATTTATTGTTGTAACTTTTTGAAATCGTTGAACTCTAAAAAAACTATAGCTGCTTACTCTGAACGCCTTCCTGCGCTAAATTTTTGGGCGAGACATCAGGTATAATAAAAATTTGACTTATTCGGGGAAAAAATTATGTGCGGCATTATTGGTGCAGCGGCAGAACGTGATGTAGTTCCGATTTTAATCGAAGGATTAAAACGCTTAGAATATCGTGGCTACGATTCTGCGGGCTTGGCAGTGATTGACTATCCCAGTCATACTTTAGAACGCTTACGGGTTATCGGAAAAGTCGAGGTTCTGGAAAAAGCACTGAAACAAACCTCATTGTGTTCACCGATTGGCATCGCCCATACCCGCTGGGCAACACACGGTAAACCCAGCCATGAAAATGCACACCCTCATATTTCTCGCGACACCATTGCCGTGGTGCACAATGGCATTGTCGAAAACCACGCGCCTTTAAGAAGTTTACTGGAACAACGTGGCTATGAATTCACCTCCGATACTGACACCGAAGTCATTGCGCATTTAATTCATTATTACACCCAGCAGGGAATGAAACTCACGCAGGCAGTGCAAAGCAGTTTGCAAGAACTGAGAGGCAGTTACGCGATTGCGGTGATTAGTATGTTAGAACCCAATTCCGTGGTGGCTGCACGGCGGGGCAGTCCGCTGGTGCTTGGCATCGGCATTGGTGAAAATTTCGTGGCTTCTGATGTTGCTGCTTTAATTCCCGTCACACAACGCGTGATTTTTTTAGAAGAGGGCGATTTAGTCACCCTGCAACGCGATAATTATCAAATTCTTGATTTTTCAGGCATATCAGTCACCCGCCCAATTCACATTAGCCAGTTACAAGCGGATGCAGTGGAACGTGGAACTTATCGTCATTACATGAAAAAAGAAATTTTCGAGCAACCCCGCGCTTTGGCAGAAACTTTGGGTAATCGGATTCATAACGGCAAAGTGCTAGAAGCGGCTTTCGGACATCATGCACAGCATTTGTTTGATCAAATTGAAAGTGTGCAAATTATCGCCTGCGGCACCAGTTATCATGCGGGCTTAGTCGCACGTTATTGGCTGGAAAGCATTGCAAAAATTCCCTGCAATGTCGAAGTTGCCAGCGAATTCCGCTATCGCCAACCCTTACCTAATCCAAAAGCGTTAGTGGTGACGATTTCACAATCAGGAGAAACTGCGGACACTTTAGCTGCCTTATTTGAAGCCAAACGTTTGGGTTTTGGACCGAGCTTGAGTATTTGCAACGTGCCTGAAAGTTCCTTGGTGCGTGCTTCTGATATGGTATTAATGACTCACGCAGGACCTGAAATTGGTGTGGCTTCGACGAAAGCCTTCACCACACAATTATTAGCTTTATTATTGCTGTGTACAGTGTTGGGCAGACGACACGGTTTGAGTGCGGCACAAGAGGCAGATATTGTTCATGCGATGGAAACTTTGCCCCGCGCGATAGAAAAAGTGCTGGGACTGGATAAACAAATTCAAGCGTTAGCGGAACGTTTTGCGGATAAACGTCACACTTTATTTTTAGGGCGAGGCATTCATTACCCCATCGCAATGGAAGGCGCGTTAAAGCTTAAAGAAATTTCTTATATTCATGCAGAAGCTTATCCTGCGGGTGAACTCAAGCATGGACCTTTAGCCTTGATTGACAATGATATGCCGGTGATTGCAGTTGCGCCAAATGATACCTTACAGGAAAAATTAAAATCTAATCTGCAAGAAGTTCACGCACGCGGCGGACAATTATTTGTGTTTGCAAACCATCGTGCCGTGTTACCTGCCTCTGAGTTTTTGGAAATTATCGAGCTTGGGGAAGTGAATGAAATAATTTCCCCTATTGTGTACGTAATTCCTTTGCAATTACTTTCTTATTATGTGGCTTTAATTAAAGGCACGGATGTGGATAAACCCAGAAATTTAGCAAAATCGGTGACGGTAGAATAACAGGGTGTCAACTTTTCTTGCAGATTTGTCAATGGCTTTCTGAGTAAGCTATCTGATTTTAAAACAGTTTTAGCAAAAAAATTATTGAGTACAGTTTTTGCTGAAACTGTGATGTCAGATAATTAGGAAAATAATAATGAATCAGTTGCAGACAACTTTGTATAGAGAGTTAGATATTTTGAAAAAACACGCGGTTGAACATGAATTGGCGAGTTTAGAAGAGATGACCGAAACTTGGTTTATGGTGCGCTTGAGTAAAGTGGTGTTAGTTGGTGTATTGGGTTTTATGTTTTTATTGGTGGCTTTCAATAATATTACTGACTATAACGCTAACTTTAAATTTGTGCGCAATATCATGTCGATGACGGCGATTCTTTCCGATAATCCAAATACTTGGCGTGCAATTCCATTTCCGGTGATACATC
>JBDLSS010000124.1:0-4864 GCA_039799345.1 Pseudomonadota bacterium | reverse complement strand
CTGGAGTTTCCCTGATTGAAGCGGTGGAATCGCTCGCCGCCTCTTCCCATCCCTTATTTATCACCCAAGCGTTTAACTCTATCGCAGGCAAATTGCGCCAAGGGATTAGTTTTTCGCTGGCGTTGAAAGAAAGCGGTTTGCCCTTGCCGTGGTATTTATTTCAATTGGTGGAAGCAGGCGAACTCACAGGTAAAGTTGACCAAGCTTTACGTGATGGCGTGGCACAATTTGAATATGAAACCCGTGTCAATGATGAAATGCGTAGCGCAATGATTTATCCGACAATTTTAATTGTCTCGGGGATTGGCGCAGTGCTGATGATTTTTATTATTGTCGTGCCGCGCTTTGCAGGGATTTTAAACAATCGCGGCGCAGACGTGCCGTTTCTGGCGCGGGCGGTGTTGAATTCTGGGATGTTTTTGAACCATCATTGGCAAATGTTGCTGATTGGCGCAGGCGTGTTGGCGGTGTTTTTAACTTATTTATTCACGCAGCCGAAAATGCGTACCAAACTCAGCGATTTTAGCCTGCATGTGCCATTGTTGGGAACGTGGATTATGGAAGCGGAAACTGCGCGTTGGGCTTCGATGCTCAGCACCTTATTGGAAAATCGGGTGTCTTTGTTGCGTGCTTTGGAACTTGCAGGGCAAGCGATTAAATTGCCGAGTTTGAACGTGCGCCTGTCTCAAGTCACCAAAGCGGTACGGGCAGGCACTAGCCTTTCTCAAGCCTTGCAAGACAATGACGCGCTGAATCCCACAGGACACAATTTAATTCGGGCGGGCGAGCGTGCAGGAGAATTAGCGCGAATGCTACGTTCTTTGGCTAAACTGTTAGAAGAAAGTGGGCGCACTCGCATGAAACGCTTCCTCTTGCTGATCGAGCCGTTGGCGATTTTATTGATTGGGGGCGTGATTGGGGTGATTATTACGGGGGTGATTTTGGCAATCACCAGCGTCAATGAAATCAAATTTTAAGCCTGCTCAACCACTTAAGGAGTGTTTTATGCGAATTAAACCTTGGCAGGGGCTGTTACTTGCTCTTTGTTGTCAGGCAAGTGCGGCTGAAATCACCCAACACGGCCCGATTAAAAAAGGTGAAGCTTTGGGGAAAATCGTGACTGCATTGTATCCCGCCCAGAAACTTTCTCGCCCTCAAATGATGTTGGCAATTTTGCAAGCGAATCCTGAAGCCTTTTATAATCGTTGTAATTTCAATACATTAAAAGTTGGGGCGACTTTGCAAATTCCCGATGTGGACACGGTTAAAGCCTTGAACGAAGCAGAAGCCAGCGCGGAAATTGGGCGGCAAACCGATCAATGGCAAGCCCGCAAGAAAAATCCGCTGACTTGTGCGGAAAGCAAAAAATCTGAAACCGCAAGCACTACCCCCCCTCAAGAAGCCGCTCCCGTCACCAGCACTCAGCAGAAAAATCCTTTAAACGATGCTGATAGTATGTTGTGGACAGCGATTATTTCGGGCGGTTTATTGTCTTTATTTTTATTAGGTTGGATTACGCGCAAATCGGATCACGCAAAAAATGAGCGTGTGCCTAATGAAATTAAACCCAATTAAGCTGTTCCTGAGTTCGCTATAAGAAAACTGTTTCGGTTGTGACGAGTTTATTATAAGAATCAGGATTTACAAGATTATCCAAATTAAGCAGGATGAACGCATAATGTTGAAAAAGATTGTTTAATTCTGTAAATCCTGATTCTGATAATCTTTACAACTTATTTAACAAACTGGATTAATTAAACTTACTGCTATTTCTTATCCCTAACTTAGGTTAACTATACCTTTTCTCCAAACATGTTACCGAAGAAACAGAGCGTGAAGCATTCCAGCTTTTCTTTTAGGTACAACTCCGTACTCAGGTTATTTATACTCAATCAATCTCCGCTGTTCCCCACGCCACCGGGTGTAATAATAGGCAAGTTGTCCTGCTGCAATCGGCAACTGTTGCAAATGCGAATGAATGCCATATAAAAATAACGTCGTCAAATTTGAAGATTTCCAGCGCGTTTTCCACGCAGAACGCAACACCAATGCTAAATAAAACACCAACGTGCCAAACACAGGCCATAAGCTGTGAAGAAATACGCTCAGCAACACCCCAAATAGTGCCACATCAATTAACACACTGGCATGAATTAAGTTTTTCTTCGCATCACGCGACCATAGCGGAAAATCAGTGTTTTTAAAACGCTGTGAAATTTCCGCATAGGCATGACCCGCCCGCACCGCTCGCCGCCAATATTGTCCCCAACGCAGCATTGCCAAATCGTGCAAAATCATTGGACAATCTATGTGTAAAATTTCATAGCCTAAACTGCGAATGCGTTGACACATTTCAGGCTCTTCCCCTGCGATTAGGTGAGGATCATAACCATTCACCTCCACCAGCACACTGTGCCGCATTAAGGCATTGCCTCCACAAAATTCTGTCAAACCCACAGGATAGACCCAATCTAAGTCTAATACCCGCTGATAGACTGAACGCTCAGGATAACGCTCACGCAGATGCCCCCACACAATTGCTGTTTTCGGATTTTGAAAGTGAGCAATCGCATGATGGTAAAAATCAGGATGTAATACCGTGTCGCCATCTAAAAATAAAATCAACGGCGCACGTGCTGCCTGCCAACCCGCATTACGTCCAATTGCTGCGGAAGGTCGCTCCGGTTGCACACGAAGAACTTGTATCCCTAAAGCTGCGACTCGTTCAGGGCTGCCATCGGTAGAGGCAGAATCTACATAAATAATTTCTAATTTTTCAGCGGGCAAAGGAATTTTTTGCACCGACTGAATGCAGGCAAGCAGACGTTCGCCTTCATTGCGCCCAATAATGACTACACTAAGTTCAGGAATCGACATGGCATAACTCATCCATTAAATAAAGGGGAAAACGGCATCAATAGTCAAATGCGGTGATGCCACGTACAATAACGCGCTTTATCCTACGTATAAACCGCTCTCTGAGCTTTTCATTCACGTACAACAAAGTGATTTCTCTTGGATACTTGGCATATTATTTTACTCGCCCTGTTGCAGGGCATTACAGAATTTTTACCGATTTCAAGTTCTGCCCATTTGATTTTATTTCCGCAGCTCATGGGCTGGGAAGATCAAGGCATCGCGTTTGACGTTTCCTTGCACATCGGTTCTTTAATTGCAGTTTTAGTGTATTTCCGCGTGCAATTACGTGAAGTATTTGGCGCGTGGTTTACTTCGTTGCGCACGGGAAAAATCGATGACGAAAGCCGTTTAGTCTGGGGCATTGCGGTCGCGACCATTCCCGCCGCCTTGGTCGGTTTATTGGTTTCCGTGCTGCATTTAGATGAAAAATTACGTCAATCGGTGATTATTGCCAGCACCACGATTATTTTCGGCGCGTTGTTGTGGTATGCCGACAGCGTGGGCAAACGTCAACGCAGCGAATACAGTTTAGGCTGGAAAGAAATTATATTAATCGGTTTGGCGCAAGCTTTGGCAATTATTCCCGGTACTTCGCGTTCAGGCGTGACCATGACCGCCGCTTTATTGTTGGGTTTAGAGCGCAAAGCCGCCGCGCGTTTTTCCTTTTTACTCTCAATCCCTGTGATTGTGTTAGCGGGTTCGCATGAAATGTTCAAATTAATTCGTGGTGTCGGTCTCAGCCCCGAAGAAATGAATGTGCATTGGGATGACATTGGCATTGGCATGGTGGTTTCCGCACTCAGTGCCTATATTTGTATTCATACCTTGATTAAATTGCTGGATAAAATCGGCATGTTACCCTTTGTTATTTATCGCTTTATTTTGGGTCTTATTTTATGGGTCTGGATCGTATAAATCCCGCATTGCAGTGGAAAGTTTTGTGGCTGGTACTGGGCTGGAGCTTGGTATTATTGATTGTTTATTTATCCTTGAAAGCACCGACGCCGCCCAGTCCCTCATTTTTCAACTTACCTAATCTTGATAAAGTGGGACATTGCCTTGCTTATTTCACACTCACGGGTTGGTTTGTGCAATTGTATGTTGCGCCCCGCACGCGTTTAAAATTTGCGTTGGGTTTTATCGCTTTGGGAATTATTTTAGAAATTCTGCAAGGTTTGGGCGGAATGCGTCAGGCGGATTGGAAAGATGCGGTTGCCAATATGACGGGCGTATTGCTGGCGTGGCAATTGGGGAAAACTTGGTTTGCCACGCGCTTGGAAACTTTTGAAAACTGGTGTCGTCATCATGCCGATTGAAAATTTTCACATTGCCACCGCTGAAGACATGGAAGCCTTGGGCGGCAAATTAGCGGCACGTTATGCCACAGGCGGGATTATTTATCTTTATGGCGACTTGGGGGCGGGAAAAACCACTTTAGTGCGTGGATTTTTACGTGCTTTGGGTCATCAAGGCTCGGTAAAAAGTCCGACTTATACTTTAGTTGAACCGTATCAACTGGACGAAACTGCGATTTATCATTTTGATTTATATCGGCTAGGCGATCCTGAAGAATTGGAGTATATCGGGATGCGCGATTATGTCGAAGATAAGCGGGCAATTTGCTTGATTGAATGGCCTGAAAAAGGCGTAGGTTTTATTCCTGCGGCAAATGCGGTGCTGCATTTAAGTCATTTCGATGATGGACGAGCAGTACAGTTAGACATTCTGGAGTTCGTGTAAAAAAGGTAGGTGTTACATATATCTGACTACCTGAATATCATCACTTGGATTAAAAATTTGGTAGTGTTAAAAAACTAAGGATTATCTGAATCAGGATTTACAGGATTAAAGGATTTTCAGAATTAAAGAATAAAACTTAATGTTGTTAATATTCAGTGGGTAATCCTGTTTAATTCGGATAATCCTGTCAATCCTGATTCAGACA
>JBDLSS010000123.1:0-8017 GCA_039799345.1 Pseudomonadota bacterium | reverse complement strand
CAGGCGGGCTTGCCCCCTTGACCACCCCGCTGGGGGAAGTGTTCATGTTCAGCATTGAAGGTGGGGATTTATCACTGACCGAACGCCGCAGCTTATTAGACTGGGTGATTCGTCCGATTTTACGCACTGTGCCCGGCGTGGCAGATGTCAACTCCTTGGGCGGTTCGGTGCGTAGTTTTGAAGTGATTCCCGACAATGGCAACATGGCAGCGCGTGGCGTGAGTTTTGAAGCTTTGAAACAAGCCTTGCTAAACAACAACCGCAATGACGGCGCGGGACGTTTGACCGAGGGTGAAGAATCCTTATTAGTGCGTGCCGAGGGCAGTGTACGTTCTTTGGAAGATTTAAACGCGATTGTGATTCAAAACACCAAAGGCGTGCCGATTCGTTTAGCCGACGTGGCACAAGCTCGCATCGGGGAATTAACCCGTTACGGCGCGGTGACTCGGGATGGCAAAGATGAAACCGTCACAGGTTTGGTATTAAGTTTGCGCGGAGCGAATGCGCGGCAAGTGGTCGATGGTGTGACTGCCAAATTAGCAAACCTACAACCGACCTTACCCAAAGGGGTTAAAATCGATGTATTTTATAAACGCACCGATTTAATTAACGTCGCAATTTACACCGTTTCTAAAGCCTTAGTCGAAGCCATTGTATTGGTTTTAATCTTATTAATGCTATTTTTGGGCGATTTTCGGGCGGCTTTGACCGTTGCAATCATTTTGCCCTTATCCGCTTTGGTCACTTTTATCTTGATGCGTAAGTTAGGCATGTCAGCAAATCTCATGAGTTTAGGCGGGCTTGCGATTGCGATTGGGATGCTGGTAGATGCGGCGGTGGTGGTGATTGAAAATATTGTCAAACATCTGGCAGATGCACAACATCATAAATCCGTGTTACCGCGCCTACACCTGATTTATCGTGCGGTTTGCGAGGTGGCAACCCCTGTGACTTCGGGTATTTTGATTATTATCATCGTGTTTTTGCCTTTATTAACCTTGGAAGGTTTAGAAGGTAAATTATTCATTCCTGTGGCGGTGACGATTGTATTTGCTTTGGGCGGTTCATTATTATTATCGCTCACGGTGATTCCTGTAATTGCCTCATATTTGCTCACCAAAGCTTCCCACGATGAACCGCTGTTAGTGCGCCTTTGCAATAAAATGTACGAGCCTTTGCTAAAATTCTGCCTGAACCATGCGCGTTTAGTGCTGGTGTTGGCAGGACTGAGTTTGTTGGCAACCGCGTGGACTTATACCAAAATTGGGAAAACTTTCATGCCGACTTTGGATGAGGGACAACACATTATCATTCAATTGGATAAACTGCCCTCAATTACATTGGAACATTCGATTGCGTTTGACGAAAAAGTACAACATGCTCTTGTTGAAAAAATTCCAGAAATTCAACAAATTGTAGCGCGAGTGGGTTCGGACGAAATCGGCATGGACCCGATGGGCTTGAACCAAACGGATACCTTTATTGTGTTAAAACCAATGGAACAGTGGCGTACCAATAAAGATGGGAAACTGTTGAGTAAACAAGATGTACTGGATCAACTGCGTGCGATTTTGGAGGAGTTTCCAGGGCTTGCGTACACCATTGCGCAACCGATTGAAATGCGGGTATCGGAAATGCTGACAGGGGTTCGCGGCGATGTGGCAATTAAAGTATTTGGGGTAGAGTTAGAAACCATCAATGAAAAAGCCTTGGCGATTTCCGAGTTATTGCGCTCGATTTCAGGCAGTGAAGATGTGTTCTACGTGTCAAATGGCGGCGTGCAGTATTTCAAAGTCAGCATTGACCGTTTAGCCGCAGGGCGTTTGGGTCTGAATGTCGAGGAATTGGAAACTCTGCTACGGGCGCAATTGGAAGGCAAGAATTTGGGCACGGTTTACGAAGGCGTGCGGCGCACACCTTTAGTGATTCGGGGCGGCAATGATGTGCGCCATTCGCCCAATCAATTTTCTAACTTGCTGATTAATTTGCCTGATGGGAAAAGTGTGCCTTTGGGCACAATTGCAAAACTGTCCCGCGTCGAAGGCCCTGTACAAGTGGTGCGTCAACGCGGGCAACGCATGGGCGTGATTACGGTGAATGTGCGTGGTCGGGATTTGGTCGGTTTTGTGGACGAAGCTAAACAATTAATCGCGCAAAAAATTCCTTTAGACGCAGGTTATTATTTGGAATGGGGCGGACAATTTGAAAATCAACAACGTGCAGCTACCCGTTTGGCGTTGGTGGTGCCAATTGCGATTGGTTTGATTTTCTTATTGCTGTTTTCAACTTTCGGTTCTGTGCGACAGGCGTTACTGGTGCTGTTCAATATTCCCTTGGCGATGATTGGCGGGGTGTTTGCGCTGTGGGGCTTTGGGGAATATTTGTCAGTACCTGCCTCGGTGGGATTCATTGCCTTGCTCGGGATTGCGGTCTTGAACGGGGTGATGATGGTGACTTATTTTAATCAATTGCGTTTACAAGGGATGGATATGGCGCGTGTCGTGGTAGAAGGCGCGAAACGCCGTTTACGTCCTGTGCTGATGACCGCAAACATTACCATGTTTGGTTTAGTGCCCTTGTTATTTGCCACGGGTCCTGGCTCTGAAATTCAGCGTCCTTTGGCAATTGTGGTGATTGGGGGCTTGATTACCTCAACCATTCTTACCTTGCTGTTGTTGCCGATCTTATATCGTCGCTTCGGGGAAAGAGTGCCGCATGTGCAAGCGCATTAAATATTAATCCACAAGTTTTTGATGTCACGAAATATGGGAAATTTAAGAACTGGCAGTGTTCGTAGCACTGTCAGCACTTAATCACAGCGACTCAAGAGCGGCTAGGTTTTTAAAACCCAGTCACCCTCATGCCCAATTTAACTTAATGATAAATATTAAGTTATTAATAATCTCTTTTCTTGCGAGCAGAGATTATTAACTGATTAAAAATTAAGCAGTAACACGCAACGGATTGGCTTGACGTTGCCACGCATTCACCGTAGAAAATAGCAATACGGTAAAGAATACATCGCTTAATAAACTGTTTTGGAAGAAAGGCAAGGCGGCAACATAGCACATTCCTAAGCCTTCCAAGGTGTGCGGATAGCTGTCATGAAATGCCCACACAGCGGTGTTCGTGGTGAAAAAGAACAGAATTGAACTGCCCAAGGCTAAACCTACCATTGCGGAAATTTTTTCACGGAAACGGCTGGCAACTGAACCCATTAAGACTACTAACGCAAAACTACCATAAACCACCCACATCAAGCTGTGAAAACCTAACACCGCATCGCTCAATAACATCGCGCTTAAACTGACAACTAAAGCCAAGCTACGACTGCTGAAATACGCACCGCCAAATAACGCCATTGCGGTCATCACCGACACGTTGGGTGGATGTGGCAATAGGCGAGACAATGCCAAAAACGCAATAATGACTAGAAAATATTGTAAACGGGGTTGTGACATGAGCAAATCCTCGGTAGGGTCTTGTTATAATAAAACGGTGATTGAAACTAACCTTCTTATTTTAGCATTGTGTCAGGTTTTACGCAGGCTCTGCGGCACGAGCCACAGGACAAGTCCCTGTAAAAAATTTGCTTAGAAAGAAAAAATGTTTTCTCTAAAAGAATGGCTTTAAAAAACCTTATCGCCGCGCACAACACCAAATATCCACCCGCTTCACTCCACTTGCCAACAATACCCGCGTGATTTCATTCAAGGTGCTGCCTGTACTAAAAACATCATCAATTAAGGCGACATGTTGCCATGCGGGATACGGTGGGAAATAGGCAAATGCTTCATATACATTGGTGTGACGCGCTTCTCGGCTGCGCAAACGAACTTGTTGCTCGGTATTTTTGACACGGCAACAGCTTCGATAATCCAAAGGTAAATTGAAATGTTGCGCCAGTTTTTGAGCGAGAAGATGCGATTGATTATAACCGCGTCCCCATTGGCGTATAGGATGCAAGGGTACAGGCATCAACACCTCAGGCAAGGGCGGCGGATTTTGCTCAAAATGCTGCTGCATGATGTCGGCGAGCACTGCTAAAATTCTAAAATCATGCTGATATTTGGCGGCGTGAATTAATTGATCCACAGGTGGGAGATAACGCAGTACTGCGCGGGTATGTTTGAATAAGGGTGCTTGATGCCGACAAAGCGTACACAGCCGTACATGACGTGTTGCCCGCCCACAGCGTGGACAGGCAACTTGTTGATAAGGTAACGCGTTAATACAATCAGGGCAAACGGCTGACGGACTGGGTTGAGCGCATAAATAACAGTGCTGCGGCAATAACCAATCTAAAAAACTCACAATCTGTTTTTATAACAACAGTGTGGCGGCAAATTTCAGAATATTACCTGCATATTCTATGGCTTTTTTCCCGTCATTTACCGACTGAATTGCCTTGTTGAGATTAGCAATTGCGGCATCAACTTGTGCCTCATCCAAAGGAGTGCTGCTTTTCAGATTGACGCTTTGGCGCAAGGCATTTAACAAATCTTCACTGCTGCTTTCATTACTTTCAGTCAGTGCGTCTAACTGTGCTTGCAAATTTAACAATTGTTTGCTTTGCAGCGTGACTAATTTTAACAGCTGTTGAGTCACATCCCAATTTGGGTCGTAGGCAGGCGCGGGATTTTTCAGCGCGTTTTGAAATTTGGTAATTTGGTCATCGGTGAGCATGGCAGGCGTCCTTAAAGTTTTTTACGGGTAATCACACTCATTAACATGCTGACAGCGGCATCACGATAAGAGGGATTGTTTAAGAATTTTTTACTGAGGCTGCTTAAGGTGGTGTCAATTTTTTGGAAATCTAAACTCGCCAATTCACTGCGCGTGGTTTCAACGGTCTTATCCAAATCCACTTGGCTTTCTGCAAAATGCGTAATGGCGTTGGCATGGGTGTTGGCAATGTGCAATTGGCTCATGATTTCTTGCTTTAAACCAGAAAGCAAGAGTTTGGCTTGATTGACAGTTTCACGACGGGCTTGCAACATAGGGTCAATCGGCGCGAGTAAGGCTTCGGCTTCGCTATAAAACGCCTCACCCGTTTTACCTGCTTTGCGCAATACGGACAGAGCTTTAATTAAATCGTGACATTTCATTGGGGTGAAATTGGGATCGCTGGCAGCGGTATAAATCCAGCCTTCGCGCTGTTTTAAACGCAATATGTCTTCTTCTTCCACGCCCCGCGCCAAAGTGCTGCGCACTAAGATATAGCGTTCCAAATATTTATCACGTTTACCTAAAGCGGTTTGTGCGGAATTATTAAATAATATTTCCCAAGTTTGCGCGGGATCGGGCGGTAATTGTGCCGCGCCTACCACAGCAATCAGTTCTTGTTCTAATTTACCCAAAGTTTGATAAATGAGCGTATTTCCCGCGCTGCTCAGTAAAGGTTCGTAAAATGCCAACATGACTTGGGTATTATTAGACAATGCGCTTAAATTTTGTTGATTTTGTAAGGCAACGGGTTTTAAAGTTTCGGATGAGGGAGTGCAAGCTTGCAAACAACTGAAACCTATTACAATCAGTAATAAGGGTTTTGACATTGTCGGGTGTCCTTTGGCAAAAGTGTTTTTAATTTATTGCGCATTATAAGCAAGAATTAAAATCTTATCCTGTCATTATTCTGAAAACGTCTTGTCCTAATTATTTCCATCTTCTGGAAATTTTACTTTCCTACAAACGTCTCGCCTGAAAATAAAAAAACAAACCCGCGAAACCAAAAATATACCCGATCCCCCCTAACACATCATGCCAATAAATCCGCAACGTATAACGGTCGAGTTGTTCACGCAGGGCTTGAAGTTCTTGGCGCACCGTTGCGCTAATCAAGGTTTGTAATTCTGCACTGCCCACAGGTAAATTAGCTGCAACATTTTCAGGAATTTCTTGGGCGGCAAGATGATATTCTGCGCGATGCCCTTCCATGCCTTCAATAATTACATTGTAATCTTGACGTCTCGGCAACTCGAATACAAAACGTCCCGTATCATCGGTTTGGGTTTTTGCGATAAGTTGCGCTTGTTCCCCATATAACATGACTTCTTCACGCGCGGCGGGCAAATTCTCCCCAAAATAAGCACGCCCTAATAAATGTTGCCCATCGGTCAGCACGAAAATATGCAGCGCGTGGGCGGCAACCGATGGCGCAATACAACACAGCAATAATCCTAAAAGCGTTTTCATTCCACAATAAACCACAAGTTAGCTTCAAGACTTAAAGTATCGGCTTCACTGTCTGTAATCAAAGGCATACGATGTTCCACCCCAATTCGTTGCTTACCTTTGGTAAGTAATAAACTGGCTTTACCCTGCATGTCGGTGACAATTTGGGTTTCCTTGCCATTTTGCGTAATCACCGCTTTGCTTAAAGGTTCGCCATCATAAAAAACTTTAAAAACAAAGGGTTGATTTGCATTAGGCGCACGGGTATTTAACGGCACAATTTCCAAACGTTGCCCGCGTGGTTTATTACTCAATTCATTCCACAACACAATGCTTTTACCTAATTTCAGGGCGTGCGAAGATTCGATAGATTTTTTAACTTGTGATTTGGGTTTATTTTCCCATTTGCCCTGCTGATTTTTTGTCCAAAAACCATTATCGAAACTCAGGGTAAATAAGGCAGGTTTACCTTCGGGAATAATTTGCATAGCTTGCCCTGCTTCGCTGGATATTTTGTGTGACAAAGATTTATTGCTCGCATCAATTACCTGAATTTCTTTGATTTTCTCAGGTGCGTATTTTTCAGGCTTCTCATGTCCATAATAAATAATGTATTTTTCAGCCTCGACTTCAATCCAAGCATCATGGGCAAGGGCAGAATAATGAACAGCCAATAAACCGATAAAAAAGTATTTTTTCATTGTGATTCCAAGTGGTTAAAAATAGATATCCCATACTTTAAAGCGTGGGTATCTGGATAAAATTATAACTATCCCAATGGGTTCTACAAACATAAAAAAGCCCGACAAAGTTTAAAACCTATGTCGGGCTTTTGAGTTGGTAAAAATTAAATAGTACCCTAATTTAAGTAGCGTTTATCCGTCATAGGGCATGTAGCTTCGGCACAGACTTGGGCGTAAATCGCTTCAAATTCAGGTTTCCATTGGGTTGTATGAATCGGCATCGGAGTTATGCTTACAGGTTCTAAACGTAACATCAGTTCTTCCTGATAGCTTTGTTCTTCGGCAGCGCAATCGACCTTCTTATAGGAAAGTTTCATCATGATTACTCCTGTAAGTTAAACTTTATACCTCCAATATGGAGGCAGTTGTGATAATGTCAATTACAAAGCAACAAACATACCTAAATATTTAACAGTTCCTAAATTTCTCAACACCGTATTTTTGAACACAATAGTACATAAAAAACCTATTGCTTATCTACCAAACTGCACCAGTTTAGTTAGTTTCCAACACTATGCTTGTTCAATTTGACACAGTTGCACCAAAATTGTCAGCCTGCATGGCGACCATAGACATCTTCAAAACGCACGATGTCATCTTCACCCAAATAACTGCCCGATTGCACTTCAATTAATTCTAAAGGCAATTTGCCAGGATTTTCTAAACGATGTTTCACACCCAATGGAATATACGTGGACTGATTTTCTGAGAGCACAAAAGTTTCATCGCCACGTGTGACTCGTGCCGTACCTTTCACCACAATCCAATGTTCCGAACGATGATAGTGCATTTGTAAAGACAAACTCGCACCGGGTTTAACTTGAATACGTTTCACTTGAAATCGCTCTTCTACATCGATATTTTCATACGTGCCCCAAGGACGATGCACTTTCCTATGTAAATCTGCCTCTTGTCTTGCGGTCGCTTTGAGTTGCGTGACAATTTTTTTCACATCTTGCACATAATCTTTGTGCGCGACTAAAACCGCGTCCGCCGTTTCCACAATGATATGATCTTTCATGCCCAAAGCGGCAATCAAACGGTATTCTGAACGCAAATAGCAATTTTCTGAAGCCTCAGTTAACACATCGCCAATGCAA
>JBDLSS010000122.1:0-5540 GCA_039799345.1 Pseudomonadota bacterium | reverse complement strand
AAGACTTGGTTACGTTTAAATAAGCAACGTGAACAACATGCGCCTACGGCTTTACACATTGAATTCATCACTGCCTCAGAAGCCGCAAAAGAGCGTTTAGGCACGGAAGTTTTTCTCTCTTATTCGCGAAAAGACGGAGATTTTGCGCGTAAGTTAAACCGTACTTTGCAAGAATCGGGGAAAACCGTGTGGTTTGACCAAGAGAGCATTAGCAGTGGGGCGAATTTTGAGATTGAACTTTACAAGGGTATTCAAAACAGCGATAACTTTCTGTTTGTGATTTCGCCCGATTCTGTCACTTCTCCCTATTGTGAAAGTGAAGTGAATTATGCGGCGCAGCAGGGTAAGCGTGTTATTAGCGTGTTATGTCGTGAAACCGACCCCAGCAATTTGCCTGAGACTTTGAAGTTCATTAATTGGATAGATTTTGCTCAGCAGGATTTTGACAAGCAGTTTCCTGAGTTAATTCAGACTTTGGAGTTGGATAGGGAACATGCTCATCAGCATACTATTTTGCAACAGCGGGCGAATGAGTGGCTGGATAATCAGGAGAGTCATGATTTTCTGTTGAATATCAGTGCGTGTGAAAACGCTGAACTGTGGTTGGAAGCGGCGAACGATAAGCAGCCACGAATAACGGAATTGCAAGAACGTTATATCAAAGCCAGCCGAGAGGCGATTGAGGCGGCACGGCGCAAGGAACAACGGCGGCAACGGATAGTTTTAGGCTCGGTGTTGATGGGTTTGGTGATTGCACTGGGTTTGGCGGGGTTTGCTTGGGATGAGAGTATCGAGGCTGAGAAACAAACCGAACGTGCTCGAAAGAATAGTGTAGAGGCTGAACGGCAGAGAAAGGATGCTGACGAACAAAGAAAAATCACTAGACAGACATCTCGAGTTAATAAGTTAGTCCATATATCGGATGGATTATTTAGAGAAGGGGACTACACTCGAGCACTTCGTGTGGCACAAGAGACCTATCAAGAGGCTTATGATGCTCAGAAAGTTAGTCCTGAGTTTTTGCTCCCCTCTGTAGAGCTAGTCTTAAGCAATGCCTATAATAAAATTGCTTTAGGTGGAGAGACTCTGTTTTATCAAAAAATTCTTCAGCATGACGCAGATGTCGAAAACGCATTGTATTCTCCTGATGGACTTTCAATTTTGACGGCATCTAGAGATGGGAGTGCACAACTATGGGATAACAAGGGTAAGAAGCTAGAGGCTTCAACTTTAAAGCATGGTTTTTGGGTAAAGAATGCTGCATTTTCACCTGATGGGAAATACATTGCAACTGTAAGAGATGCTCGAGTAAGACTTTGGGATAGCAAGGGTAATGAAATCAATATACAAACTGATCCCATAGATGAGAATACTATTGATATTATTAGTGCCGTGGCTTTTTCGCCTGATAGTCAGTATCTGGCGGGTAAATCGTCAAATAAGATTAGGTTATGGAATATTAACGGGGAGTTACTGAAATTTCAGCAAGATAAAGGCTGTAAACTTGTAGGGCAGTTTGTCGGGCAAGTTGTATTTTCTCCAAATGGTCAATATATTGCGACAGCTTCAAATAGTAATTCCGTAGTCAAAATTTGGAAAAGTAAAAATCTTGAGCTGTTTGATACAGTCAAATTTGACACAAAAAATGAAGATAAATGTCCAACCGATAAAAATTTATCGTCACGTGGTGTGACAGGTATCTCTTTCACGCCAGACGGAGAACGCTTAATTACTACGACAAAGAGTCGTAGCAATGGCATAAGTATATTTACACTGAAAGACAAAAAACTACAGGCTGCATTAAATGGACACGATAATCCAGTGTATGCCTTGGCTGTCGCCCCTGATGGAAAGAGTTTTGCCAGCGGTGACAGTATGGGTAAAATCATTATTTGGGATATGGACGGAAAAATACGAAAACGCTTCATAGAAAGACACCATAGGAAAGTCAATGAGCTGAGCTTTGCTGATTCTAAGACTTTATTAAGTGCCAGTGATGATAGAACGGCTAAGTTATGGGATTTAGAGGGAACACTCTTAGCAAACTATAGCGGTCATCAAGGTAAAGTGAAACATGCTCATATATCGCCCAATGGTCAGTTCGTATTAACTGCAAGTGCAGATAATACTGCCAGATTATGGCCCATACGCAGTACCACATCCGCTACTGTCTTGACACATACTATCTTGACACACAAGGCGGGAGTTGTTGCAGCAAAGTTCTTACCCAGTAGTCAGCAATTAATAACAGCCGCTAACGATTCAGATTTATCAGTACAACGCTGGGATCGTGACAAAAAAACGATGTTACAACGTTATGAGGGCTACGATAAAGATAAGCATGGAAATAAACGTATTTACTCGTTAGACCTTAGCCCTGACGGTAAGCAGTTTCTCACCACAGGCACAGATTACATTATTAGAGTTCGTAATGTTGAAGATGGCAAGATTATTTATAAATGGGATGGTGAACATCGTAGTAAGTGCTCTGTTTACGACTGGTGTGGGGCAAGCTATGCAACTTATTCAAAAGATGGTAACTATATCATCACAGGTGACTATGCGGGCGACATTGCAATATGGACTCATACGGGTGAGTTTGTGAATCGTTTTCATGCTAATGAGGGTGCTGTCGTACAAGGAATTGCCATATCTCCCGATCAGCGTTACATAGCAACCGCCTCTGACGATAACATGGTGAGAGTTTGGGATTTCTTCGGAGATTTAAAAAACCCCCCATTTTTACACCACACTCTAACTGAACATGATGATACTGTGTGGGCGGTGGAATTTTCAGCGGATGGGAAGTATTTGGCAAGTGCCTCAGAAGACCGTACTGCTAATATTTGGCAACTGGACGACGGCACAAAAAAGCCTATTAGATTAAGTGGACATTCTGAGGCAGTCTTGAGTGTGCATTTCGATCCTAATAATGAGCAACTTATAACAAGCTCCAAAGATAAAACCAGTAAAGTTTGGTCATTAAAAGAAGAACATGAAGGAGAACTTGTTAGAACCTTAGAAGGGCATACTGGAGCAGTTACAAATGCAGCTTTTGCTGATGATGGTAGTATTGCAACTACATCAGAAGATAAGACTGTCTACATCTGGCCCAGCACCCAAAAAATCTACGAATGGGCGAAAAACAACAAAGACATTTACCAACTCACTGATGCAGACCGTAAAGAATTGGGGATGACTGAAGAAGAATAAATTGTCATGAATAAGAGGCTTCAGGGGAAATGAATATTCAGTCCCCTTTCAGCTTATTTTAAGCTGAGTGGTTTAGAATCGTTGTCACAGCAGCAAGCCACTGAGTCAATACAGCATGAGATTACTACTAATAGAAGATGATGCCCTGATTGGAGACGGCATTCAGGCAGGCTTAAATCAAGTGGGTTATGCCATTGATTGGGTGCAAAATGCAGAAGCCGGTGAACACGCTCTGAACATAGAAAGCTACGACGGCTTAATTCTCGATGTGGGTTTACCGCGCCAAAGTGGCTTAAGTTTACTGAAAAAACTGCGCAGTGCAGGCAACAAATTACCCGTACTGATTCTGACCGCACGCGATAGCATTCATGACAAAATCAAAGGGTTAGACACGGGCGCAGATGATTACATGATTAAACCCTTCGATTTAGAAGAACTTGCCGCCCGCCTACGTGCAATTTTGCGCCGCGCCCAAGGACGCGCAACTCCCTGTTTAGAATACGGTGCATTACGACTCGACCCCGCCGCCAAAATTCTCACCCTAGAAGCAGAACCCATCACCCTCTCCCAAAAAGAATTATTAATTCTTCAAACCCTGCTCGAAAATATTGGCAAAATCCTGTCACGTAGCCGTTTGGAAGAAAGTTTATACGGCTGGGACGATATGATCGAAAGCAACGCCGTCGAAGTACACATTCACCATTTACGCAAAAAACTGGGGAAAAATCTGATTCGCACCATTCGTGGCATTGGCTACATGATTCCTAAACTTTCATGAACGTGTCTTTGCAACACCGCTTATTGTGGCTATTGCTGAGCGTAATTACAGTGGTTTGGTTGCTAGCATGTTGGAATATTTATGAAGACACGCAAGACGAAGTCGAAGAATTATTTGATGCTAACCTCGCACAAACTGCCAAAGTGCTATACCGCTTATTAGAACATGAAATTTTAGACCATGATAATGCCCATTTTTTAACCCAAGAATTAGAATTAAAACATCGGTATGAACGAAAAATTGCATTCTCAGTGCGTAATAATTCAGGTGAATTAGTAGCAAGCTCTTCCAATATTTTATTATTTCCACCTGAAATGGATCGTGAGGGTTATCACAACTATATTGTGCAACCCTATAATTGGCGTGTGTTCACCTTCAAAGCCAAACATGGCATTGTGCAAACCGCAGAACGCTATGATGTACGGAATGAGTTAGTCAACGATGTCAGTTTACATGCCTTAAAAAATTTATTATTTGCTTTACCACTGTTAGCGATTCTCATCTGGTTCAGCATTGGGCGTGGTTTAAAACCCCTGAAAAAAATCACCTATGAACTTACTTTGCGTACTCATGATCAATTACAGCCCGTGAGTACGCAAGCTGTGCCTGTGGAAATTAAAAGTGTGATTGATGCCTTGAACAGTTTATTCAATCGTGTGGCATACGCTTTTGAAAATGAACGCCGATTTACCGCTGATGCGGCGCATGAATTACGCACGCCTTTGTCTGGTCTAAAAGTGCAAGCGCAAGTCGCCTTACGCAGTGAAGACTCTGAAGTTCGTCAACAGGCCTTACAAAAAATTTTGTGCGGGGTGGATCATGCCAGTCATTTAGTTTCGCAATTATTAACCTTGGCACGCATGGACAGCACTCAGCCTTTATTAATAAAAACAATTGATTTACAGTATATTGCACAGCAAGTATTAAATAATTTGGTAGAAAAGGCTTTAGAAAAAAATCAAGATTTAGGTTTAATGGTGCAAACTGAAAACAGCTTAGTGCAAGGCAATGCGGAAGCTTTGGAAATTTTATTGCGGAACTTTGTCGACAATGCACTGCGTTATACACCTGAGTCTGGTGAAGTCACCGTGAGTTTAACGCAGACAGCAACGGACAGGCTGTGTTTAAGCATTACTGATAACGGTATTGGCATTGCGCCAGATCAGCGCGAGAAAATCTTTGAGCGTTTCTATCGCGGAAATCATCAACATATTCAAGGCAGTGGTCTGGGATTGTCGATTGTGCAACGTATTGCAGAATTACATCAATTGCGTATTGAATTATGTGATCCGCCACAAGGCAGGGGACTGGTGGTAAATGTTTATTTTCCTGTGAAAAACACTTAGTTTTACTAGGACGTGTCATCAGTTAAGTTTTAACTGCGCCCCACCCCCTAAAAGAGGGCTAAACCTTAAAACTAGCCCCTAAATCCCCTAAAGGGGACTTTAAACATTAAACAAATTGTTTGTATTTAGCCCTCTTTAGGGGGTTGGGGGCTTCTTTAAAGGTTTTTAAACGCACTACTTTCTGTTAAAACCTAATTGATGAC
>JBDLSS010000121.1:0-4883 GCA_039799345.1 Pseudomonadota bacterium | reverse complement strand
AAAAGGTTTGGTGATGTAATCATCTGCACCCACTTCCAAACCCCGAATTTTATCGCCTTCTTCACCCCGTGCTGTGAGCATAATAATGGGAATTTGCTGAGTTTGTGGCTCTTTACGCAATTGACGCGCAAATTCAATGCCGCTGGTTTGCGGCAGCATCCAATCTAATAAGATAAGCTCAGGGAGACGATTAAAAATCAGGGTTTGTGCCTGACGCACGCTTTCGGCTTCTTCTATGATGAATCCTGCTTTACTCAAAGAAAGTTTTAACATTTCCCGAATCGCAGCTTCATCTTCAACAAGTAAAATATGAGTTTCTGACATAGAGTCTATTTAACACTTAACAGGAGATAAGAGGGCGGTATAGCATAAATATGCTACGATTTTATGACAGTTCCCACTTAAACAAGCAAACTTGCAATATTCTACTGGCATTACCTTGGTTTATTCGCTTGCCCCCATTTTCTCCGCCCGCCCCATACGCTCCCCAGCAACCACCCGCGCATCCGCCAAAGACTGATTTAACTCATTACCCCAACAGCCCTGCATTTGTTCTTGCAAAATCGTGCTTAAGGCATCCAAATGCTCAGGCATCGCATTTAAGGCAGGAATGTAATGAAATTCTTTGCCGCCCGCGTGCAGAAATAACTCGCGGTTTTCTTGGTCGATTTCTTCCAAAGTTTCCAAACAATCCGCACTAAATCCAGGACAGATAACATCCACCCGCCGCGTGCCCTCACATCCCAACTGCTGCAACACATGATCGGTGTAAGGTTTAATCCATTCTTCCTTTCCAAACCGCGACTGAAAACACACTGACCATTGCGAAGCAGGCAATTGCATCGCCTCAGCGACTAAACGCGCAGTTTTATGACATTCGCAAAAATACGGATCGCCCGAAGTGAAAAAGCGTTGCGGCATTCCGTGAAATGAAAACAGCAATTTATCAGGCGTGCCATGCGCCGCCCAATAACCCTGAATTCTAGCCACCAAGGCTTGAATATAGGCAGGATGGTCAGGGTAATGGGTCACAAAACGTAAATCAGGCAACCACCGCCATTTGGTCAATTCCGCCGTCACCGCGTCAAAAGTTGAAGCCGTCACCGCAGAAGCATATTGTGGATAAAGCGGCAACACGATTAAACGTTGAATTGACTGCGCCCGAAAATTCTCCAACGCCTGCGCAATCGACGGCTGCCCATAACGCATTCCTAACGCCACTTGCACAGGTTGAGAAAAATGTGCACTCAAGCGTTCTTGAATCCCTGCTTGTTGCTGCTGACTAATCGCGAGTAAAGGTGAACCTTGCGTTGTCCAAATCTTTTGATATTTCAAAGCAGAACGGCGTGGACGCACTCGCAAAATAATGCCGTGTAAAATCAACATCCACAACCAACGTGGCATTTCCGTGACCCGAGGATCAGCGAGAAACTCGGCTAAATAACGGCGCACGGCGGGCGTAGTCGGTTCGTCAGGCGTGCCTAAATTGGTGATTAATACGCCCGTGCGCGGCAATTGGCTGTGACGATAATTCAAAGGATTTTTATAGGGCAGCATTGGGTTTACTCTCAATCGTCAATATATAAGGGTTGTTTAGGCGTGACGTGGGTATGCCATAAGTTCACGATTTTGCAGAATAAATCAGCAGTGCGTTCGGCATCATAAATCGCAGAATGCGCTTGATTGGCATCGAAAGGAATCCCTGCCACCCGCGCCGCACGCGCTAATACGGTTTGCCCATACGCCAAACCCGCTAAAGTCGCGGTGTCAAAAGTGCTGAATGGGTGAAACGGACTGCGCTTAATGCCTGTGCGTTCAATCGCGGCATTTAAAAAACCCAAATCAAACGCGGGATTATGTCCCACCAACACCGCCCGCGAACATTCGTGGCGTTTAATCGCTTCACGAATCGGTTTGAAAATGCTTTGCAAAGCTTCTTGTTCAGAAACTGCTAAACGAAACGGATGATAAGGATCAATGCCCGTAAAATCTAAGGCGGCTTTGTCTAAATTTGCGCCATCAAAGGGAATAATGTGGCAAGCGTGCGTTGAATGGCGATGCCATAAACCTTCGCTGTTGACATCTAAAATCACGGCGGCAACTTCGAGCAGCGCGTCGCGTTTGGCATTAAAGCCTGCGGTTTCAACATCGACCACCACCGGTAAAAACCCCCGAAAGCGGCTACTAATCACAGTGGTGTTATACATGGGTAGTTACCTGTTGCCAATGGATTGCTTGTCCTGCGCGTAGCGGAATGAGCTGATGTTCACCGAATTCACAGTGTTCAGGCATCTGCCACGTGTGTTTGACTAAGCTGATTTGATGAGTGTTGCGTGGCACGCCGTAAAAATCCGCGCCGTAAAAACTGGCAAAGCCTTCTAATTTATCCAAGGCGTGCCGTTGTTCAAACGCTTCTGTATAAAGTTCAATCGCAGCAGGCGCGGTATACATGCCTGCACAACCGCAAGCGGATTCTTTGCTGGTTTGAGGATGTGGTGCGCTGTCAGTGCCGAGGAAAAATTTCGGGCTGCCGCTGGTGGCTGCGTCTAATAAGGCTTGACGATGGCGTTCACGTTTCAAAATCGGTAAGCAGTAATGATGCGGGCGCACGCCACCGACGAATAATTCATTACGATTCATTAATAAATGATGCGCAGTAATTGTGGCGGCTAAGCGTGCCGAACTTTGCGCGACATATTCAGCGGCTTGTTCGGTGGTGATATGTTCCAGCACTACACGCAAGGCAGGGAATTCATTCAATAGAGGGTCAAGCACATGTTCAATAAACACCGCTTCACGGTCGAAAATATCGACGCTGCTCGCAGTGACTTCGCCATGAATCAGCAAAGGGACATCGTGTTGTTGCATGGCTTCCAACACCGCCCACACTTTGCGTAAATCGCTCACGCCTGCATCAGAATTGGTGGTTGCGCCCGCAGGATAATATTTCACTGCCACGACTTCACTGTGATTTTTGAGTTTGGCAATTTCACTGATTGGCATATTGTCGGTTAAATACAATGCCATCAAGGGATTAAATTTTGTGTCTGCGGGTAAGGCAGTGAGAATGCGTGAGCGATAGGCAAGAGCTTGGTCGACGCGGGTGATGGGCGGTTTTAAATTGGGCATCACCAAGGCGCGGGCAAAACTGCGGGCGGTGGCGGGAACGACCGATGCCATTAAATTGCCGTCTCTGAGGTGTAAGTGCCAATCATCGGGCTGGGTAAGCGTTAAGCAGTGCATTGCAATCCAATATGAGTCGAATTCAAAGAAAGGGGTGGTGCGGGTTAAATTATGAGAATTTTAAGGCTAAACTGCGCCCCTTGATCCCCTAAAGGGACTTTGAAAGATTTAAAACCAGCCCCCAACCCCCTGAAGGGGGCTAAACATAAAAGATTTTGTCTTTTAAGTCCCCTTTAGTGGCTTTTTTTAATCTTTAGCTCCCTTCAGTGGGTTGGGAACGCAGTCAATTCTAAGCAATTGAAAATTTTATTTAAAGTCATGCTAATACTTACGTTAAACTATATCCAATCGCAAAATGCGTTATTATGCCACGTTTATTAGGAGTCTTCAGCGTTAAATGTCTGTGTCAGCCTCTCGGATTTTATTGATTGTAACGCGCCAAATTGGGGATGTATTTCTAGTTACGCCTCTGTTGCGTAGTTTGCGCCGCGCCTATCCAGATGCGGTGATTGATGTCTTGGTATATGCCAATAAGGGCGGAATGTTAGCCGGTAATCCTGATTATTCTGAATTAATATGTGTCAGTGACTACCCAAATATATCAGAATATTTTCAATTGCTTACCCGTATTTTTCGCCGTTATGATATAGCAGTTTCAACGTTAGTGGGAGATCGTCCACTGGCATATGCTGTATTAGCCGCGCCTGTGCGAGTCGCTTTAGTGCCCGCGCCGCGTTGGCAAGATGCTTGGAAACGTGCCTTAATTCAATATAAAACTACTTTTGATAATGTTTACACCCACACTGTCACCCAAAATTTAAAGCTTGCGGATTTATTAGAAATTCCACGTTGTTATGAAATGGTCGTGCCCACGCACATCGATGATGAATTAAGTTTAGATCAGGCGTTGCCGTTTGCATGGCGTGAACAGGCATTTGTGGTGCTGCATTTGTTGCCGATGTGGCAATATAAACGTTGGACATTGGAAGGCTGGACAGCGTTGGCACACTCATTACACGCTCAAAATTTACGTTTGGTATTGACGGGGGGCAATGCGCCTGTCGAACAGGATTTCTTACGGCAAGCTTTAGCGGTATTTCCTGAAAATACGGTGAATGTGGCAGGAAAACTGGCATTCAGTGCGGTGGCAAAATTGTTGAAAGCGGCAAAATTATATGTAGGCCCTGACACGGCAGTGACGCATTTGGCAGCAGCGGTGGGGGTGAAAACCTTGGCATTATATGGACCCACGAACCCCTTGAAATGGTCGCCGTATCCGCAAGGCTATGCCCGTAATTACCCACCATTTGAGCACAAAGGCACGCAACGCGTCGGTAATATTTTATTGTTGCAAGGGGAGGGTGATTGCGTACCTTGTCATGAGGAAGGTTGTGATCGTCATAAGCAAAGTGAAAGTCGTTGTTTACAAGAATTAGCAGCTACTCGGGTTATTGTGGCGGCGTTAGAATTATTGTCTGAAGCTTAATTCACATAATTACCCTAGGGCGAGTCATCAATTAGGTTTTAACAGAAAGTAGCGCGTTTAAAAACCTTTAAAGAAGCCCCCAACCCCCTAAAGGGGGGAGGGCTGTGTCAAAGATTTAAATCACGTTTTTAAATAAGTAGTTAAAGTAGATATTATTGTAACTCCCTCTTATGCAAAAACTTTGCTTAAGAGGGTGGACTGGCTAATCAGACCC
>JBDLSS010000120.1:0-4098 GCA_039799345.1 Pseudomonadota bacterium | reverse complement strand
GCACGCACATCCGCATCACCAATTGTTATATGCCTATGCGGGTACACTGCGTTTAGAAGCGCACAATCATTTATATTTATTGCCGCCACAGCGCGCAGTTTGGATTCCTGCGGGGGTGATGCACCGCACCACTTTGAACAAAGTGCGCTCAGGTTCAGTATTTTTATTACCTACTTTAGTACCCACCACAATTAACCGCGTGCGGGTGATTGCTGCCGCGCCGATTGTGCGGGAAATGCTGTTATTTGCAATGCGTTGGTCGCAGCATCGCGCCCCAGATGACGCGCTCGCGAATGCGTATTTCCAAGCCTTGGGTTTGTTGTGTGCGGAATGGCTCATGCAGGAAATGCCATTTCATTTGCCTGTGGCACAAACGCCCAGCTTGCTTGCGGCGATTGATTTCACTTTGACACATTTAGACAGTGTGGATTTGGAGCAAGTAGCGCGGGTGGCAAATTATTCACCGCGCCATTTCAGCCGACGTTTCAAGCTAGAGACGGGTTTAGAATGGCGACAATTTCGTTTACATGCGCGTTTATTGCGGGCGATGGAATTATTAATCGAACCTCGGGTACAGATTACCCAAGTTGCTTATGCCGTGGGATTTAATAGCCTCAGCGCGTTTGCCAAAGCTTTTAGTTTATTTGTGGGCGAAAGTCCGAGCGCGTATCGTGTACGGAATCATCTCAGTGCGAGCCTGTCCTTAATTCCCTAGTAAATTCTAGCAGTGATTTAAAAATAACCATACTATAATTGTTTTATTAACCTAGGGCGTGTCATCAATTAGGTTTTAACAAAAAGTAGCGCGTTTAAAAACCTTTAAAGAAGCCCCCAACCCCCTAAAGGAGGCCAAACACAAACAAGTTATTTAATGTTTTAAGTCCCTTTTAGGGGATTTAGGGGTGCAGTTAAAGGGGGTAAAAAATACTTTGGGACTCTCCTCTCCTCATTCCCTTTTTGTCAAAAAGGGAGGTTTTAAACTTAAACCAAAAATTCCGTTGATTTCACCGTGCGCATGCCGCGTGCCTTCATTTCAGTTAAAAACTGTTGCGCAAAGTCTTCAAAACCCGTGACGGGCGAGGTGGTGTCTTCAATTAACACTAATTTGCTGACGTTTTCATTGCCAAAATTATTGGCAATGTCCCGAATCGTGTTCGCCACGCAATGCGATAAGGCTTGACCTGAAAACGCAATTAAATCTGCTTGTTGTAAGGTAGTGATCAGGCGCGTGTTTAATTGGGTGCTGGGGTCTTCGGGGTCAGGAACGTCGGCTTGCACCGCGCTGTAATGTTCCGTCCACATATTCGAGCCTTTAGTCACAAAATTCACCATTGCCAAACGGTTTTCCCAATGATTTAAAGCTTCCGCAATCGGCGCAACTACGTTATTGCCCCATTGCCCGATTAAACAATGTGCGGGCCAAATCGTCAGGGTATAACGTGCGTTGATTTTCAAAAACTTCACATAGTCCAAAGCCCGTTGTTGAAATGCAGGATGCGTGGTTTGCCATTTGCCATTCAACACATCGTCTTCGGTGATTTGGGTAAAGGCTTGTGGATGCTTGCCGTTGCTGTCCATCCAGAAAATCGGGTGGGCAATATCAATCCAGTGATGGGTGTCTAAAGTAACGTGAATGTCATCAATCTTATCTGCATGGCGTTTTAACATCGCGGCAAGCCGCACCGAATCTTGATCCGCGCCCGCAACGAATAAACTACCTTTGGGGTTAGCAAAGTCATTTTGAGGGTCAATGATCAAAAATTGTAAATTCATGGCAATGACTCTTGATGGAATAATGAGCGGCATATAAGTTCTTATATGACACTGGGATAGTATAATTTTAAAACTATATCAACGTGTTAAAGTTTAAAAGAAGTCCCTAAATCCCCTAAAGGGGACTTAAGATACAAACATCTTTAAGTTTTTAGCCCCCTTTAGGGGGTTGGGGGCACAGTTAGAATCGACTTTGGGACTATCCTTCCCCTAAAGGGGACTTACAATACAGGCGATTATTTCTTAGCATCACACCAACCTTGTTTGGTTTCGCCGTGATATTCAACCCCAAGCTTCGCTTTCAATAACAACGTGGCAAGATTTTCACCATCGACAAATACGTCTGCCAAAATGCGGAAATATTTATCGCGTTTCATGTTGCGCAGTTCAATTTTTTTGGCATTACGTAATTTATCAACAGAGAATTGTTTGGCAGCTTGGGCGGCTTTCTTTTCTTGTTCACATTTGCCGCGCATTTCGGGAGTATCAATGCCATTCACACGAATCCCAATGCGTTCGCCCACAATGGGGGGATAGTTTTTAATATTGGCGCGGAAGGTATCACCGTCATAAACTGAAGTGACTTCGGCAACTTCGACCGTGCCAAAAGATTTATCACTGCCCGCCATAATCGTTTCTGTGATTTCCGCCGTGTTTTCAACGACGGTAGTGGTTTCGGTGTCCGCTTTTTTAGCTGTGGCTGCAAACGCATAGTTGGTTAAGAACAAGCTTAAAAAAATACAGGTGATTTTCTTCATGTAAACGTCCTTGAAATGAGAGTGGATTAATTCACGGATTTCATGCAAGACATGATCCGCATCTTTGAGCATATCTGTGCTACTTAAAAATAGCTACAGTTTAATCGGGGCGATTTTGGGAGAAGTTCAGGATGACAGGTATTATTTAAACCCCTGCGTGAAGGCTGCGTTTAAAAAATCTCTTCCTCGTTCCCAAATGCTATTTAAGAAGAGCTGTCAGTCGAGTTCGGCTTGACAACACGGTATGGTTCTCTTGTTCTTACAATCGAAATGAGAAACCATGAAGACATCATATCGTCATTTATTGAAGATTTTTCAGATTGTCCGCATCTTTAGGCAAAGAACAAAATAAACCTCAGCTTAAATTTTGCCACTTTACCCAAACCTATTATCAGTTACAATAATCATATTCACTCATTTTTTAGCAGCGTATTATGAAACTTTATATGACACCGGGTTCTTGCTCGACAGGGATTCACATTTTATTAGAAGAAATCGGATTGGTATTTGAAGCGTATTTAGTCAACTTGTTGGCAGGCGATCATTTGAAAGCTAATTTTGTCGCTCTCAACCCAAAATCCACCATTCCCGTTTTAGTGCGCGACGATGACACCGCGTTAACCGAGTTTCCCGCAATTGCCTACTGGTTAGCAAAAACTTATCCCAAAGCCAAATTATTACCCACTGATTTAGAAAATGAAACCCGTGCCTTAGAGCTGATGCACTATGTGGTTGGCACGATTCATGGGCAAGGATTTACCCGTATTTTCACCACAGATCGCTTTACCCATAAGATTGCAGAACAGGAAGTTGTTAAAGCTCAAGGCTATGAAATCGTAAATGATTGCTTTGCAATTATGAACAAACAGCTTGCAGGAAAAACTTATCTACTCGACACCTTTTCTATTGCCGATGCTGCCTTATTTTACGTGGAATTTTGGGCAACTCGCAGTGGCGTTGACTTGCCTGAAAATTGTCGCGCCCATTATCAATTGATGTTGACACGCCCTGCGGTTTCTCAGGTGTTGCGTGAAGAAGGGTATCGTTGTTAATAAAATCCCCGAAGGATTTTTAAGCATCCTATCGGGGACGTACTGCTTATTATAAACTTATAAACGACTTAATAATTCTGCTTTCTTTTCTGAAAACTCGCTGTCAGAAAGAATGCCCTTTTGCTTCAATTCCGCTAACTTCTCAATCTTTGCAAAAATATCTGTTTCTTGCGCCAAGTTTGCCACAGGCTGTGAATTCTGTTGTGGGATAATCGCTTGTGGCACAACTGCTACAGTGGGTGCAACAGGTGCTGCGGCTTGTTGCAATGTACCCGCGCCAGAAACCAGCGGCAGGTTTAACACATCAACCGTACCATATTGGCTGGTGAAAATAACCGATGCGCCATAACCTTGTTGTTGCGAAACCCCACCAATTTGATGATTCAAGGTGTCATAAACAGAAACTTGCCCATTAATATCTACTGCCAAACGGTGAGTGCTGGGGAAATACGCATAACGCACATTATTTTGTGCACCACTACTGGATGGTGAACCTAAATCATTCGGCCACCAAT
>JBDLSS010000119.1:0-2832 GCA_039799345.1 Pseudomonadota bacterium | reverse complement strand
CAAGCGGTAAACCCGCCACCCGCACCCCGACTAAAGCATCTTGCCACGAACTAATCGCGCCTTGGGCTTCAATGCTTTGTATCCATGTGGCTTTGCTCACACTGGTAACGGTTACGGTGGCTGCGGCGGCAGTTTTGACGGCGGGTTTTTCGTTTTGGGCAAACAGGGCGGGGGAGTTGAGTATCAGGCTGGCGAAAAATATCGCTGCATACTTAGCAATGATTTTCATTAGATATTCTCATGAGGAAGAATTAGAAACTTGGGAGGAATTTTGGGAAAGTGGTTGGCAGTCGGCAACCAAACGTTCAAAGGCTTTGCGAATAATTGTGCTTAATTGGGCGGTTGCGCCACCTTGCTGCAAACTTAGTGACGATGCGCCAATCACAATGCAGTGAAATAATATTAAGTCATCTTCGCTGGGGAAGAGTTGGTAGGCGTTGAGGATTTCTACAAAACGGGCGCGACTATCAATTTGAAATTCGAGTATCCATTGACGCAGATTGAGGTCTTCGTCACAGGCAGCGGTCAATGCCAGCATTAAACGCGGGGTTTTTGAGGTGCTTAAATGTTGAATTAGGATTTCTTTAAAGCTTTCTAAACTTAAGTTTTTTTCCTGTATGCAGACAGCGACAGAAGTGGCACGCATCGCATTTTTACTTTCCTGCACCACCGCTTTTAATAAATCATTGCGCGTTGGAAAATAATAAGTGAGATGACTTTGGCGCACACCTGCGGTGGCGGCAATCCGAGCTTGAGTTAAGGCGTGAAAGCCTTGTTCGTGCATTAAACTTAAGGCGGCATTCAACAAGCGTTGTCTGACACTGTCGGGTTTGGAAAAAGTCATAAAACAGGCTATCACATGGGGTTGTTTGGTATTATAACCAAACTTTGGTAAAAAAACCAAGTCAGTGATAAGCAGCTGAGAATTTTAGGCGTTTATTGTCTGAATCAGGATTTTCAGAATTAAAGGATTGACAAAATTAGAATTTAATTCTGCTTAATTCAGGTAATTCTGAAAATCCTGATTCAGACAATCTTTAATTTTAGAAATAACGCAAGGGATTCGTACCAATAATGCCAAAATATATTTTATAGAAACCGTGCAAATCACTGAAGTTATGAACACTCAAAGCTGAGAATTAATAAACCCACAAATATTTTGAAACACCACGTCACGCGCTTGCTGATGCGGAATATGGGCACAATTCGGTACTAAACAGCGCGTCACCGCTCCCGACACTTGTGACGCAATTGCCTCCAGTTGGTGCAAAGTACCATATTCATCATCAAGCCCTTGCAGCACCAATAAAGGCGCGTAAATATCTGCTAAATAGTGCTCAATATTCCACGCCGCAAACTCTGGCGACAGCCACGTATCTGCCCACGAAGAAAATACCTTTTCAGTTTTATCTCCATGATAACACGCTAATTTTTCAGGAAAATTCGTGGTTTTATAAATTTCAACCGCCTCCCGAATGCCTTGCGTGGTCATGTCTTCCACAAATACATGTGCCGCTTCGGTAATCAATGCCTGCGTCATCTGCGGGTAACGTGCCGCAAATAATAACGCAATCGAACCGCCGTCACTGTGTCCGACAAAAATCGCCCGCTGAATATTTACCGCCTGCAAAACCTGCGGCACAAATTCAAACGCTTCCTGTTCCATATAATGCAGGGTGCGCGGTATGGGTGCGGCATCGGAACGCCCATAACCTAAGCGGTCATACACCAAAGCAGGGCAACGCGTTTCATGCACCACTGCGGAAGGAAAATCTCGCCAATGACGCACACTGCCTAAACCTTCATGCAAAAATACCAGCGTCGGCAAATCCTGAACGGCAGGCGTGTGTGGAATAATCTGTTCTGCATAAATTTTTCCCCCTTTAATCGATAATTCCAAGGGGTGTATTGTCGTTAAATGACTCATGTTTTCAGATGGCTGCGCTGTTTAAAAAAGTATTCGGATTTTAAATGACGTTAATGATAACGTTTGCGATTGGGGCGTTCATCATCATCTTCGTCAAAATAGCCCTCTTCTTCATCGTCGTCTTCATTCATATCATAATCATCATCGTCTTCATATTCATCGTAGCTTTCTTCGGGCATGACGAGGCGACCCTCATGCAATAAGCCTCGGGCAATTTCGAGCAATTCATCATGATCTTCAGCCGAGTAAATTTCATCATCGCAGTCGCCTCCAAAGCCCGTCTCATAACTAAAACGCTCTTTCCCATCATAGGCATAAATGATCCACTCACCCACTTGATCATTAAATTCCACCGCGATTAATTGGGTGGGACGCAAACTGATTAACATTTCGTGCATCATGTCCCAAAAATCCGAACCGCGTAACACGCTGCCTTCCAAATAAAAACTCACCCCATTTCCTGTGGTTTTTTCCACATCATAAATTTGACAGTTCGCAACATCCTCATAAAAAGGGGTGTAACCCGTCCCCAATTTTTCTAATAAGGTATGCTGGGGAATAAAATTTTCTTGGACTGCCGCATCGTAGTCATAATCATGCAGTAAGGTATACAAACCATCCTGTGTAGCAGAATCGGCAAAGCTGCATTCTACTTTAAGCGAAATAGCGGACATGGTAGCGTTCCTCTAAGAATAAAAATCCGAATTTTTGTGAACACAACGAAAAAATACAAAAGTCTGATTAAAAATTTTTTAGGCAGAGGGCTTTATAAAAGTCTTGTATAGCCTCAAGTTAGTCAGGTGCTATATTAATCTTAGACTGCTTTATTCCGACATGAGTCACTGCAATAGAAAGTAGCGCGTTTAAAAACCTTTTAAAGAAGCCCCCAACCCCCTAAAGGGGGC
>JBDLSS010000118.1:0-4732 GCA_039799345.1 Pseudomonadota bacterium | reverse complement strand
CAAGGTGTCGTTGATGTATTTGAAATTATCTAAATCGATGAATAAAATCGCCAAGGATTCATTATTATATTCTGCATATTCAATTGCTTGCTTAGCTCGTTTGATAAATAAGGCGCGGTTTGGCAAATTAGTTAATGCGTCGTGATAGGCTTGATAAGTCAATTTTTGATTTGCCTTTTTTAAATCCATGGTGCGAATCGCCACCAGATTTTCTAGCTGTTCACGGTGCTTTTCCAGTTCACTGTCTCGCTCTTGAATCACTTCTAACATTTGATTAAAACCATCAAATAAACTGCCAATTTCATCAATGTGATTAGAGTCTGCTCGCAAACTATAGTTTTTCTGGGTTGAAACTCGGCGCGTGAGCTGAGCCAATTGTAAAATGGGTTTGGTAATAATACCTTGAAAATATATGGATAAAATAAAGGTTAACATCAGTGATAAGGAGAGTATAAAAAATACTGTCCACAAATACCAATGAATGCGCTCGGTCAAGGGTTTCAGTTCAAGCCGCATTAAAATTTCACCAATTTCTTCTCCGCTGGGGCTGGAAACCGTTTGTACATATTGCAGATAAGTTGGGGTTTCCTGTAACCCGAACATTTTTAATTCAACCGCCGTGGGCGGGTTTTCCAAATTTGTCCGTGTGTAACTGCCATAGGGTTTTGGATGATTTTTTAGGTAAGCATAAGCGGCAATAATATGTTGGTTTTCGGCACAAGCCTGTAATAATTCATTCACTTCATCTTGATAACCTTCACCAAAATATAGTGGAGAGGCAATATTCATTGCGGTGATCTTGGTTTGTACTTCTAATTCTTTTTCCATCATTTTGCGCAAGAAAATTAATTCATTGGCAATTAATAAACCGCTGGACAATAGCAAGACCATGCTACTGATGGATACAATAATTAACATCAGTTTATAGCGAATGGATAAGCGTTTAAAAAATTCCATGGTTTTGCTCCTCTCTATTTATTTGTGTCATCAAAGGATTTTGTGCGCCAATTTCAATAGTTGTGAGCTAATTTTAATACCTGCCCGCACTGCCGCATTGCGATTAATGACAAAACGTAATTTCCCTTCAACTTTTGTAAATTCAATCATGCCCCCTTTTTCAGCAAAATCTGGAATATCACTGACGGTAAGCAGATGGTGGGTAGAATGTAAAACTTGACTGAGTTCGCTGCGCTTAGATTCGCTGATAAACGCAATATCACAGTTGCCGAGTTGGTTGCCCGCAATTTGTTTAAACTCCAGTGAGCGACCATTGATTTTTTTGTTGGCAATGATTTGTGAAAGCTGATTACCAAAGGGGTTTTCTCCTACCACACAAAAAGTTAAAGCGGTATTTTCTCCGTGCCATTCAATATATTGCGCAAATTGATAGATGTTATGCGCTTTTGTCGCATAATCGCTATTGGCTAATGCACTATTGTTGCCCAACAAAAGACACAGCAAGAATAGTTCCATTTTAATTTTAGTGATAATATTCACTAGGATAAATCGCATAAGCACATTCATCGCTCAAAAAGATATATTGAATAATATGCATCAGGTTTCCTGCCCCACGATACAACCCAGCCCAATAACATAATTGCTTACAAGGAAAAATAGCCATAAATTTTATTATGAAAAAACATTTAACCAATAGATTTTAAAAGTAATTATTTGATAAGATAGCCTAGAAATCGGATAAATGTATGAATAAAAGTGTGACTATTTTAGCAAACTGCGTTCAGATCACCGCCCTATGGGCATAAAATAAACGCGACTTATGAAATATTGACGGTATCTCTGGGGAAATAGCAGGATAAAGGGAGGTTTTAGTAAAATACTGTTATTCATTTAATTGAAAAACAGGGCTGTTCCTTGCTTGTCATGAGAAAACTCAGATCAAATAAGGGGGTAAGTCTTAGGGCGTGTCATCAATTAAGTTTTAACTGCGCCCCCTAAAGAGGGCTAAACCTGAAAACTAGCCCCTAAATCCCCTAAAGGGGACTTAAAATATTAAATAACTTGTTTGTGTTTAGCCCCCTTTAGGGGTTGGGGCTTCTTTAAAGGTTTTTAAACGCGCTACTTTCTTTTAAAACCTAATTGATGACACCCCCTAGGCAAGGGCTTCACAATATTCCGTCATCAGTTGTAGATTTTTCGACCCCCGAAAATAATTAATTTCTAATTTATAGGCAAGCTGTACCCGCTTGAGGGTGGCAGGTGGGGTGAAATGTTGGGCATAATTAAATAAAATTGCATCAATCGGCTCTTGCCCGCCCAAGGGACGCAATTTCATTTTCAAATGTTTTTCTTTCAAAATCAGGTGTTCTATTACATCAAATTGCCCATCGAACACAGGCTCAGGAAAACCCTGTCCCCAAGGGCTAACCCCACGCAATTGCTCGGCAAGACTCACACTGAATTCTTGCGGCTGCAATTCGCCATCGCTATAAACCGTGCCGTATAACTGATCCGCGCTGAGTTGTTGGCGCACCGCGTGGTCGAATAATTGTTGAAATTCGGGAAAGGCAGATTCCACCAAAGTTAAGCCCGCCGCCATCGCGTGCCCGCCAAATTGCGGAATCATGTTGGGGTGTTCAATCCCAATGCTTTCAATCACATCACGCAAATGTACGCCTTTCACCGACCGCCCAGAAGCGCGTAAAAAACCCGTTTGGGCGCGGGTAAACACTAACACGGGGCGATGCACCCGTTCTTTAATCCGTGAGGATAAAATCCCGATAACCCCTTGATGCCAATTCGGATCGTACAAACACAGCCCCACGGCTAAATCTTGCGTGGTATCCAGTTGCAAACGCTCCAGCATTGCCAAAGCTTCTTGCTGCATTTCTGCCTCGACAAATTGCCGTTCTTCGTTAAAATTTTGCAGAATTTTGGCGTATTCCAAGGCGGTTTCTGCATCTTCACTGAGCAGGCAGTCGATTCCGTAACGCATATCATCCATGCGTCCTGCGGCGTTTAAACGCGGGGCAAGTGCAAAACTTAAATCACTGGCAACGATTTGCTCCGCTTGGCGTTTAGCGACATTTAATAAAGCGTTGATGCCTTGGCAGCCTTGTTGGGCGCGAATGCGACGTAATCCTTGCTCGACTAAAATACGGTTGTTGTAATCCAAGGGCACGACATCTGCCACCGTGCCGAGCGCGACTAAATCCAATAAATTGGCTAAATTGGGTTCGGGAATTTGCTGCTGGGTAAACCAGTTTTCAGCGCGTAATTTGGCACGAAGTGCGGACATGACGTAGAAAATAACTCCAACGCCTGCTAAATTTTTACTGGGAAATTCATCGCCACGCTGGTTGGGATTGACGATTGCGTCCGCATTGGGCAGCACTAAGGGCGGTGCATGGTGGTCAGTGATTAAAACTTTAATCCCTGCGCGTTGAGCGGCTGCCACCCCTGTTACACTGGAGATGCCATTATCCACAGTGATTAGCAATTGTGGCTGATAATTTTGGGCAAGTTTGATGATTTCGGGGGTTAAACCGTAGCCGTGTTTTTCACGATTGGGTACGAGAAAATCAACTTGATGTGCGCCCAGTCGTGATAAAGCTTTCACCGCCACTGCACAACTGGTCGCGCCATCTACGTCATAATCAGCCACAATTAAAATCCGATAGCGTTCCCGCAAGGCTTCATACAGCAGCGCAACCGCTGCTTCTATGTTACGTAAACTGTGATAGGGAAATAAATTTTGTAATGAATAATCAATGACTTGTGCAGGCACATTGTGGCGCGCTGCCAACACACGCTTGACTACGGGATGTAGGTTTTCAGGGAATTGTGAGGTGTCTGCGAGGGGACGACGTTGAATCACTTTATACATGCAAACACCTGTTTTATTTGTTATTTATAAAATGCACCCGTTTAGGCGGCATCATCTCGGGCTTTGGTTTTCACCACGGCGGCAATTTGTTGAGTCAGGGCCTCGACCAGTTGCGCATCATTGCCTTCGACCATCACTCGAATTAAGGGTTCTGTGCCTGAAGGACGCAATAAAACCCGCCCATAACGCCCTAATTCTTGCTCAGCATCGCGCACGGCTTGCTGCACTTCGTTGTTCGCCAACACATTATCAGCATCGCAACTTAAGGGTACGTTAATCATGTGCTGCGGACATTTTTGCATCCCTTGTTTCAACACATGCAGGGGCAAACTGGTTTGCACGCTAATCGCTAAAATTTGCAACGCGGTGATAATGCCGTCGCCTGTCGTGGTGCGATCCAAGCAAAGAATATGCCCTGAAGATTCTCCGCCCAACATGCCATTGTGTTGTTGCAGCATTTCCAAAACATGACGATCCCCAACGGCGGCGCGGGCGAAACTAATCCCACGTTGTTGCAAAGCTTGTTCTAAACCAAGATTGCTCATCACCGTGCCGATGACTGTGCCTTGCAACGTGCCTGCGGCATGGCGTGCACTGGCAATGATGAATAGCAATTCATCACCATCAACCACTTCGCCATGTGCGTCCACCATGATTACACGGTCGCCGTCGCCATCCAAAGCAATCCCTAAATCCGCTTGTTGCGCCACCACGGCAGTTTGCAAAGCTTGGGGCTGGGTTGCGCCATAACCTGCATTAATATTTAAACCATTGGGCTGTGTGCCAATCGTGACCACAGTCGCGCCCAATTCACGCAACACATTCGGGGCAACGTGATAAGTCGCGCCGTGGGCGCAATCGACAATAATTTTTAAGCCTTTAAGATTA
>JBDLSS010000117.1:0-11018 GCA_039799345.1 Pseudomonadota bacterium | reverse complement strand
GCTTATTTTTAGCGTATTAATTGTTCCCCATCTGTCAGGCTGTGCGGGGTTTGCCAACAACGCTCCCAACGCAATCAGTGTTTATACCGTGCAACGCGGTGACACACTGTCTTTAATTGCACAACGCTTTGGTACAAGTTTTGCTGAACTTGTTAAACTCAATCACCTGATTTCCCCTTATAGCGTTCGTACAGGACAAGTATTGCGTGTACCGTTTCCACCCCCAGAAACGGAAGTTCAGCCTTTAACCGAGATGCGTAAACGGGCGGGCAAGAAAAATTCATCGCCTGTTGTCGTGTCCAGTAAACTTTCACCGCTTGAAAAACATGCTTGTGCTCCCCCTGTGCCTTTGAATTATCCCACACAAGGTGGCACAAAGACCCGTGGGACGGGCGGAGTTAATATTTTTGGACAAGCAGGACAAGCGATTTATGCCATTGCAGCAGGACAAGTTGCCTACAGCGGCAAGGGGGTTAAGGGCTATCCTAATCTAGTGATTATTAAACATAATGAAGGGTTTATGAGTATTTATGCACACAATGCAAATCTGCATGTGCGTCAAGGAACATGGGTGCAGGCTGGGCAACATCTTGCCGACATGGGGATGAATGCCAAACGTCAGGGAATGTTACGCTTTGAATTAAATTGTCGTGGCAAAAGAGTTGATCCTATGCTTTTCTTCCCCCATTAACACAGTAAAACCACAGATTATGAAGCCGAGGTTGGTATGGATGATGACCCAATTGCCGCAGAAACCGAAGTCGTTCTTTTGGAAGAAGATGACCCCGAGAACTTTGTCACCAGTTTCGTGGAAGAGACCGCCGAGGTTGCGCCCGCGCCAAGCTTCAATGAAGGTGATAAAGATGCAACCCGTCTTTATCTCAATGAAATTGGATTTTCTGCCTTATTGACAGCACAGGAAGAAGTGATGTTAGCCCGCCTTTCTCTCAAAGGAGACAAGGCGGCAAGAAGACGCATGATTGAGGCGAATTTGCGGTTGGTGGTAAAAATTGCCCGCCGTTATATGAACCGAGGTTTAGCTTTATTAGACCTGATTGAAGAGGGAAATTTAGGTTTAATTCGTGCCGTAGAAAAATTTGATCCTGAACGCGGTTTTCGCTTTTCCACCTATGCAACTTGGTGGATTAAACAAACCATCGACCGTGCTTTGATGAACCAAACCCGCACGATTCGCTTGCCGATTCATGTGGTGAAGGAAATCAATATTTATCTGCGGGCAGCACGACATTTATCGCAAACGCTGGATCGTGAACCCACGCCTGAAGACGTTGCCACAATGTTGGATCGTCCGATTGAAGAAGTGAAAAAAATGCTCGGTTTAAACGAGCGCGTCACTTCGGTAGACACGCCCCGCGCCAATGATTCCGAAAAATCTCTGCTCGATACCATTCCTGATGAACAAAACTCTGATCCTTCCGTGTTGTTACAAGATGCGGATGTGTTGCGCCACATTGAACTTTGGCTTTCTCAACTCAATGATAAACAAAGGATTGTAGTAGAACGGCGTTTTGGTTTGGATGGAGGGGAAATTGCAACTTTGGAAGAAGTCGGCGCGGAAATTGGCATTACACGGGAACGCGTACGCCAGATTCAAATTGAGGCATTACGACGTTTGCGGGAAATTTTGGAACGTGAAGGTTTTTCAGGAGACGCATTATTTCAGTAATGAGCGAATTTTACTGAGGCATTTTAAGGGACAATTGTCCCTTATTTTTTGCCTGCGTTTTAAGAAAATATTTGTCTGAATCAGGATTTACAGGATTCAAGGATTTTCAGAATTAAAGGAATATAAATCTATGAAAATACAATTTTTTAATCCTGCCTAATTCGGATAATCCTATAAATCCTGATTCAGACAACATCGCGCCGTTTCACCCACAAAGACGGCAACATACTTGCCACCACTTCATGATTTTGATTAAAAGTTTGCCAGCGAATTTTCACCACCCCCCATTCGGGTTTGGAATTTGACGGAATCACCTCCAAAATTTCCCCGCGCACATAAATGCTATCATCGGGGCGCACAGGTTTGGGCCAACGCACTTCATCAACGCCTAAACCAATAATCCCATTGATAATATTTAAACCTGATTGCACAATCAGTCGCATACTCACGCCATTGGTATGCCAGCCGCTTGCCGCCAACCCATTAAACAAACTGTCTTTTGCAGTTTCTTGGTCAAGGTGAAAATGTTGTGGGTCAAAATGCGTGGCAAAACTAATAATGTCTTCTTTAGTCATCACCACGCTGGCGGTTTCAAAATAATCGCCGACGTGAAAATCTTCGAGATATAAAGGAACTGCATTGCTGAGTTTCATAAATAATTACGCTCCATTTAGTCAATTGATACTACTTGATGTACTATAAAATTAGCCCTAAACTTACATCATAAATTAACATTTTAGGAGTATCTATGATAAAAAGCTTTCATTCGAAGGAGTTGGAAAATTGTTTTCGAAAAAGCAAATGTGCTGGTATTAGACCAGATTTACGGGTGAGAGTTTTGCGGAAGCTTGATTCTATGGATGCTGCAACTTGTTTAAATGATTTACAAATACCCCCAAGTAATCATTTACATATATTACATGATGAATATGAAGGTTATCATGCCATCAATGTGAGCGGAGCATGGAGATTGGTTTTCAAATTTGATCACCCCGACATTTATGATGTTATGTTAGTACAGTATCACTAGTATTTAAATACGTGTTGCGGACATTAATCAGTTGTAAAATGCCGCAATGCGTTTCTTGGGTGCAAGTGTTATTACACGCGAGATGTTGATTATGAATATTACCGAGCGTAAACCGTATTCTCCTGGAGAAATTTTACAAGCTGAGTTTATGGAGCCGCTGGATTTAACACAGCGTAGACTCGCCGAACTATTACATGTGTCTCAACGTTATGTGAGCGATCTTATACATGATAAGCGTGCTCTAAATGTTGATAGTGCGCTGCGTTTAAGCAAATTATTTGGGAATAGCCCCGAATATTGGTTAAATTTGCAAATAAAGATGGACTTATGGAACGTGCATTACGGCGAACGTGATAAATACCTCGAAATTCAATGTATAACCAACAACGAACTAATCTAGAGTTGGTGTTTACCACCCGCTTGATAACGGGTGGTGTGTTTCTTCATTTAGTTTCGTTAAACAATTCGCGCCCAATCAACATGCGACGAATTTCGGAAGTGCCCGCCCCAATTTCATACAATTTAGCATCGCGCAACAAACGCCCCGTCGGATATTCGTTAATATAGCCATTGCCGCCCAAGCATTGAATCGCTTCCAAAGTCATCCACGTCGCCTTTTCAGCGGCGTATAAAATCGCCCCTGCGGCATCTTTACGGGTGGTTTCGCCACGATCACAGGCTTTCGCCACGGTGTAAACATAGGCGCGGCAACAGTTTAGCGTGGTGTACATGTCGGCTAATTTGCCTTGCATTAATTGAAACTCGCCAATCGATTGCCCAAATTGGGTACGCTCGTGTAAATACGGCACAACCACATCCATGCACGCCTGCATAATGCCCAAAGGACCGCCCGCCAACACCACGCGCTCATAATCCAAGCCGCTCATCAATACGCGCACGCCTTTGCCGACTTCGTTCAACACGTTTTCTTCGGGCACTTCGCAATCTTGAAACACCAATTCACAAGTATTCGAGCCGCGCATTCCTAACTTGTCTAATTTTTGGGCAGTGGAAAAACCTTTAAAACCCTTTTCGATAATAAATGCGGTGATGCCTTTAGAGCCTGCTTGCACGTCGGTTTTCGCGTAAACCACCAAAGTATCGGCATCAGGTCCATTAGTAATCCACATTTTATTGCCGTTTAAAATGTAGCGGTCGCCTTTTTTATCCGCCCGTAATTTCATGCTGACCACGTCCGAACCAGCATTAGGTTCGCTCATTGCCAACGCGCCGACGTGTTCGCCACTGACCAGTTTCGGCAAATATTTTTGTTTTTGAGCGGTGGTGCCGTTGCGGTGAATTTGATTGACGCATAAATTGGAATGCGCCCCATAACTCAGGGCGACGGAGGCAGAGGCGCGGCTGATTTCTTCAACTGCGATGACGTGCTCTAAATAGCCCATTGCTGAGCCGCCGTATTCTTCCGTGACGGTAATCCCCAATAAACCCATGTCGCCAAATTTGCGCCACAAATCCATTGGAAATTCATTGAGTTTGTCCACTTCAGCTGCCCGAGGCGCGATTTCTTTCGCGGCAAAATCGGTAATGCTGGCGCGTAACATGTCGGCGGTTTCGCCCAAGTCGAAATTAAGCATAGGAATATGCATGATTATTTAAGTTCCTTTGGTGGGTAATATTTTTTTTAGAATTGGAAATACTATTTTAGCCTCCCCCTTTGAAAAAGGGGGAGCAAAGCCTGAAAATATTTGACGTTTACGTAAGCGTTATTATTCTAGCATAATCTTAAGTGCAGATTGCAATCTCGATTTTGGGGAATTTTATGACAGGGAAATTGGACTATATTCTGAGAAAAGTAGGGAAAATTAGCCGATTGTAAAGTGCTGAATACAGGACTGGCAGTGCTACAAACGCGATTAACTCAAGACCTGCTAGGTTTTAAAAACCTAGCAGGTCTCAGGCTCAATTTAAGCCATTGTCTCTTTCAATAACTTATGAATGGTTTGCAACAACAAACGTGGTTCGACGGGTTTAGACAAATACGCATTACAACCGATTTGCCGCGCAAACTGTTTATCTTCCTCTAGGTTTGAAGCAGATAAGGCAATAATTGGCTGAGTATAATTTTTAGCCCGTAATTGTTTAACGAAATCATAACCATTTAACACAGGCATTAACATATCAGTAATGACAATATCGGGCTGTCTTTCGTCGATAAGTAACAGGGCTTCTTCACCATTATACGCACTAATGACCTCATAACCTGATTCTGAGAGACAAATCTCAAACAGTTTGTGTAAAAATAGCGCGTCTTCGACTAATAAGACTTTGCTGCCTTTGATATTGTCGATAGAAGAACTTGCTGGTTCATGATGGCGTTCCGTAGGAATGACTTCGGAGCGCGTTGCATAAATTGAAGGGGCTTGAATCGTCGTAAAAAATTGTGAACCTTTCCCCAATTTAGACAACACCCGCAGTGTCCCGCCCATCATTTTGATGAGATGATAACTGATTGCCAAGCCCAAACCTGCTCCCGGTGTCCCTTGGGTTTTGGTTTCACGATGAAAAGCTTGAAATATTTTCTGCTGACCTTCTTCAGAAATTCCGAGTCCTGTGTCAGTAACAGATAAATTAAGTTGGTCTGCTTGCCAGCGTAGGGTCAGCGTGACTGTGCCTTTTTCCGTAAATTTTAAGGCATTGGTCACTAAATTAATAAGAATTTGCCGCAGACGTAATTCATCAATCATGACTTGTACGGGAAGATTTTCAGCCTTCACTTCTAAAGTTAAACCTTTTTCATTGGCATGGGGCAGAAATAAAGCTTTCAAATCTTTAAGCAATTTCTTCAAATCACAGGCGCGTGGGGCTAAAACCACTTGCCCCATTTCAATCTTAGATTGCTCTAAAATATTATCAATTAGACTCAGCAAATGTTGGGTGCTGGTTTGAATCGTATTTAGATAATCGCTGGTATGTTCATCGTTTTTGCGTTCTGCATCATCAAGCAGACGGGTGTAGCCTGCAATAGAGGCTAAAGGCGTGCGTAACTCGTGCGACAAATCCGCAATGAAGCGGGTTTTCAATTGGCTGCTGTCTTCGAGCTGTTGCTTTTCTGCAATCAGCATCTGACGTGCATGTTCAAGCTCTTGAATCAGTTGGCTTTGTCGATACGTGAGCAAACTTAATTCGTTGGCTTGTTGCTGGATTTTTTGCTGACGGTCATGTTCGGTGGAGGCATCAAAAAATAAGACCCAAGTGCCACCACGAAAGGGGAGTAGGTGCACATGCGCACTACGCCCCGCACTGGTGCTAACAAATTCTAAAACTTCCGTGTGATCAATCGGTAATAAGCCTTCTAAAAAGCTCACTTGTTCCGAGGCCGATTTTCCCGTGGCAAGCGAGCCTAAACCATAATGCTTAGGATAGCCCCCCCATGAAACCAGAATGCCATTTCTATCGACATGCAGATAGGTGAGCACCATTTCTGCCATCCATAAGGAACGCACATATTTTGCAATGCTAATGGGAATTAAAATCATGATACGGTTTTTCCGTGCAAAATCTTGGAGATGTTAGCGGATTAGAGCAGTTGCCATGCTAACCAAGTGAATGCTTCTTCAACACCCATGCCTGTTTGCGCACTACTTTCGATGAGTTTCCAGCCTTGTTCTACTTGGGGCGCGACTAAGTTGGGCGTCACTTCCCATTGTTCACGCAAATCCGCTTTATTCAATAAACAGGCAAAGGGTTTATCACCTGTTTGTGCGGTAACGGCTGCCTGTAATTGAATTGCCGATTGCCAAGTGGGTTTCCGCGTACCATCGACCACGAGAATATACCCCGCAGCCCCTCGTAAATAAGAAGTGGTGGTGGTGGTCAGCGCGTCGTTGCCTGCAATATCCCATAAAATTAGTTTCACTTCTTGCTCTTCAGACAACTTAATAAGTTTAGTATCTATTTTAACACCCACAGTGGTGAGATACTTTTCTGAAAAGCTCTGACGCACGAAACGCCCCACTAAGCTGGTCTTGCCCACGGCGAAGTCACCAATCATACAAATTTTCTTTTGTAAGGTTACCACTTTAATCTAACCTCTCACGGTGGTAAAACTCAAACAAATTTTGCTAAGTTTTTGCAAAAGTTGCCCTAATTCTATTCATTAAGTTGATCGTTACAAATAATTATACAAGCTTTACCTATTTAGAGAATGTTCTTTTATATATTTGACGACAGAATGTGTAGTTTAATTGACGATCATGACAGATAGATAAATCTTGAATTTTATAGTATGACACTATTTTGAGTGTTTGAATTGTCAAACTTATTATCCAGCAATTTCCAAGCATTGTAGATGCTAACGTATCCTTGTATAAGCAAATTGTTATAAGCACTTTTAGGGGAATTTGGTGTAAGATTTCAGGCACGACTGAAGTACACGATCTAAAATCGCCCTCAATACCTCTTGAAAAACAAGGGGTCACCAGAAGCTGCAGTCAAGTTTCAATTAAAACACGTCACTCACAACACTCCAAAGGATAACAATGAAATTAGAAACCTTAGCAATTCATGCAGGATATTCTCCCGATCCTACGACTAAAGCGGTTGCTGTACCGATTTATCAAACCACGTCCTATGCTTTTGACGATACCCAACACGGCGCGGATTTATTCGATCTCAAAGTCGCGGGCAATATTTATACACGAATTATGAACCCGACCACCGATGTTTTAGAAAAGCGGGTGGCAGCGATGGAAGGCGGGATTGCAGGTTTAGCCTTGGCTTCGGGTATGGCGGCAATTACTTATGCGATTTTGACCATTGCGGAGGCGGGTGACAATATTATTACCACCAGTACGTTATATGGTGGCACGTATAATTTATTCGCACACACCTTGCCACAATATGGAATTACTGCACGGTTTGCTGATTATCGTGACCCTAACAGTTTCGCCAAATTAATTGACGGCAAAACTAAGGCAATTTTCTGCGAATCAATCGGCAATCCTTTGGGCAATGTGGTGGATTTTGGCGCGTTGGCAGCAGTGGCGCATGCGCATGGGATTCCTTTGATTGTGGATAATACTGTGCCTACACCGTATTTATGCCGCCCGATTGAACACGGCGCAGATATTGTGGTGCATTCCTTGACCAAATACATGGGCGGGCATGGCAACAGCATCGGCGGAATTATTGTCGATTCTGGAAAATTTCCTTGGGCAGAACATAAGGATCGTTTCCGTCGTTTGAATGAACCCGATGTGTCTTATCATGGCGTGGTGTATACCGAAAGCTTTGGCGCGGCGGCGTATATTGCCCGCGCCCGCGTCGTACCTTTACGAAATATGGGGGCAGCAATTTCACCCTTTAATTCGTTTTTATTGCTGCAAGGGATTGAAACTTTAGCGGTGCGTATGGATAGATTGTGTGATAACGCAGTCGCGGTGGCGAAATATTTACAGCAACATCCGCAAGTCTCTTGGGTGCAATATGCGGGTTTAGTAAATAATCCGAGTAAGGCGTTAGTCGATAAATATATGGGTGGGCGTGCTTCGAGTATTCTGAGTTTTGGAATTAAGGGCGGGGCAGTTGCGGGTGGTAAATTCATCGACGCGCTGCAATTAATCACGCGCTTGGTCAATATTGGTGATGCGAAATCTTTGGCTTGTCATCCTGCGACGACGACTCACCGCCAATTGTCGCCCAGCGAATTGGAAAAAGCAGGCGTTCCAGAAGATATGGTGCGCTTGTCGATTGGTTTAGAACATGTGGATGATATTTTAGCGGATGTCACGCAGGCTTTGGCAGCTGCGGTTTAAAGCTTTTATTGCTGAATAATTTGGGGGGGCAACTGTTATGTCAGGTGCATAAAGCGTAGCGATTATGCACCTGAACGCTTAGTTTTCAGACAAAAATTTGCGTTTAATAAACAATGGAATCGAAATGCGCGTGCTCACCCTGTAATTCAACACTAACATGATTGGGTAAACACGCCGCAAAATCACCGTCTTCATGTAACCAACCTGCATGAATACACTGTTTACCTTGGCAAGGTGAGGCGATAAAACGAATTTTTCCTGCCTCAACTTGCAACAGACTTTCTCCCAAATGTCCATTTACCCGCACTAAACGATCCTCACGCAAACTCACCTTAAATGGCACTTGCTGATCCACAAAAATCAGCGCGTATTCAGCGACTTCCTCGTGCCAATGCCAATAATGTTGATAAGACCATACCACGGCAACACATGCACAAATTAAAATAAGTTTGTCACTGGGGCTTAACGCATACAAGAAAGTCTGTAACTTCATGTTTAATAGCCTAAATAACGTGGCAGGAATAAAGCCAGTTCAGGCACAAACGTGACCAGTAGCAAACTTGCCATCATGCTTACCACCATCCAAATCACCCACGGTACGGTGCTTTCAATCCGAATTTGCGCAATTTTGCTGGTCACCATCAAATTAATTGCCATTGGGGGCGTAAATTGCCCAATCGCAATATTCATCGTTAAAATCACCCCAAACCATACTAAATCCCAATGAAAAATATTCGCAATTGGAATTAATAAGGGTAAAAAAATGAAGAAGATAGAAATCCCATCTAAAAACATGCCTGCTAACAAAATCAAAGCGGTGATATTTAAGAGCACTACCGTTTCATTTGCCTTGCCGTCTGTACCAATCAACCATTGGGCAAGATGGTCAAATGTGCCCAATGTGCTACCCGCCCATGCGAACACGCTGGCAAGTGCGATGATTAATAACACTGTGGCAGAGATTTCAGCAGATTCGACTAAGACTTCATATAATTGTCGCCAGCTTAAACTGCGATACACCACCATGCCGACCAATAAGCCATAAAATACTGCAATGACTGCGGCTTCGGTTGGGGTAAATGCACCGCTTAAAATTCCACCTAGAATAATAATCGGGGTAATTAATCCCCAACCCGCTTGTTTAAAGCTTGTCCACAATTCAGGAACAGCTTCAGAAGACGCAATGCCGAAATTATGCTTGCGACTGAAATACCATGCAGGAACCATCAATGACATGCCTGCTAAAATCCCAGGAATTAAACCTGCGGTAAATAAGCTGGGGATGGAAGCTTGTGGCACTAAAATGCTGTATAAAATAAAGGCGATGGAGGGCGGAATTAAAATGGCGGTCGACCCTGCGGCAGCAATCACGCTGGCAGAAAAGGCTTTGGGATAACCCGCTTTTAACATGCTCGGAATCATCACCGTGGCAATGGCGGCGGCATCCGCAGGTCCTGAACCTGAAATTCCTCCAAGCACCATACACACTGTAATCGCTGCAATTGCCAGCCCACCGCGCCGATTTCCAATCAAAGCGACTGCTAAATTCACCAAACGCAAGGCAACCCCTGAACGTTCAAAAATCAGTCCCGCCAATACAAACATCGGAATCGCAAGCAAGGGATATTTTGCGATACCTGTATATACATTGGTGGGCAAGGACATCATCCCTAAGCCGTTCAATGCCACAATTAGCGTACCCGCCAAGCCTAAAGCAACTGCAATCGGTACACCGCCCAATAACAGCATTGCAAACACTGCAAATAATAAATAATCCATGCGATAACTTAAGTTCTGTGTCGTTGAAGAGATGCCTGCACCGCTGCGAGCAGAAGACGTAGTAAAATCGCCAAGGAAAGCAGTGGCAACCAAATGCTATACCACCATTGTGGCAAACCTAAACTTGAAGAAGTCACTTCAAAGCGAAAATCGTCGAAGGCGAACCACGTCCCAAACCACAATAATAATCCAAACATCAAAAAGTTAGCTGCCCAAACCATACTACACATGAAGCTTTGCAGCAAGGCAGGCAAGCGGTCGGTTAGCAAGGTAATTTCGATGTGTTTATTTTTCGCAAACGCGGACGATGCGCCCACTAAAGTTAAAAATACCAATAAAAAAGTCGAAAACTCTTCAGTAAAGGCAAATGAAATATTCGTGAAATAGCGCACCAATACGTTGGCAAACGTCAGCAGACATAAGATTGCCATTGCGCTCGCGGCGAAAACATGTTCAATTTTCAGAATACGCTGTGACCATTGTTCAGTTTTTAAAAGTTTATCTTGCATAAGTATTTAATGATGACTTCGCGGTAACTCCGCGCTAGAAAGTAAGGAATTTGGTTATTTAGCACGTTCGATGCGGTACACATCAATGCGAGCTGGTGGGAAATTATTCCACACAAACTTAGTAGAAATACGGCGAAAATGGGCGGGCAAATGTTCTGTTTTACCGCGTAAATCGTAGGTAAATTGGGTGAATGTGCCGCCATCTTTTAACAAAATTTCGACTTGACGAATAATTTGTT
>JBDLSS010000116.1:0-6819 GCA_039799345.1 Pseudomonadota bacterium | reverse complement strand
GCAAATTCTGCAACAAATGATTTGCAATCACCCCGCTCACCGTTCCAAATAGCAAAGCAGCGGTTAATAACAGCGGCAACAAATGAAATAAGCCCGCATGATGAATAAATAAACTATATGCCACCCAAAACTGCGCCAACATGTGACACAGTGCAGAAGCTACGCTATAACCCACGGCACTGCATCGCCAGCCTGTGGGCAATTGACTAAGTAGGATGAGCACCAAAGTACTCGCCACAGCCCCGCTGAAGCTCAGCATAAACGTAGGCGATAAAAACGTCCCAATTAATAAACTGCCCGCCACTACCCGCAATAAACTGACCCACACCGCAATCCGCCAGCCAAAGCGCATCAATACGGCAATGGTAATCACATTCGCCAATCCCGGCTTAACCCCAGGCAAAGGCGATGGCAAAGCACTTTCAGCAATATGAATGGTAATTGCAAGTGCGGTAAACCACGCAATCCGATGATCATCACGTTGAGTATAAAGCTGCATTCACCTTCCTCACCACCAAAAAATAAAGCCCCACAAGGGGGCTTTATTTATCAGACTAAACTGCGATTAGAAGGCAGCTTAGAACTTGTGCATAACACCTAAGACAACTGCGTCTTGGTCATATAATTTCTTATCCGTACCACCCGCCTTGCTGCTGTCGCTATCGGTTTTGCGGTAGCCTAAGTAAGCATTGGTGCGCTTGCTGAAGTGGTATTTACCACCGACTGCAAAGCTGACTGCATCGTTACCAGTAGAGCTAACAGTGATGTTGTTGTCAGATTTGTACTTAGCAACCCAACCATCTAAGCTCACGTTGCCAATACGATAATCTAAAGACAGGATACCGTATTTACCACGGTTACCGTCTAAAGTACCGCCGTTTTGAGCGATTTGAACGTTTTCGTATTGACCAGCTAAGGTTAAGTTAGCAAAGCTTACAGAACCACCAGCTTTCCAGTTACGGTTACCGTCGCTCTTTTTGCTATCGGTGCTGATTTGCTTCACGTCGGTGTAAGACGCTGCGCCGAACAAGCCCCATTGTACTTTACCGCCTTTGCCGCCTTCATACTTCAATTCTACTAAGCCTGCGCCATTTTGCTTGGTGCAACCCGTAGCAGGAGCAGTTGCGGTGTCGCAAGCTGCAGTGTATTCGTAGGTCTTAGTGCCATCAGTTGGGCTATATTTTTGGTCAGCAGTCCATTGGAATTGAGCACCGAAACCATTGGAGTTCACGCCGATTTCAACAACGTTATCCAAGAAGTTTGCATGACCCAGTCTGCCACCTGACATACCGCCGCCGGTACCACGTGCTTGCAAGGATGTTCCTGCAAAAGGATCAACGACGGATAAGCTGTTTTTGTAAGCACCCGCAATCGTACCTAAACGTACGTGAGCGACAGAACCTTTCAAACCCACGTAAGCTTCACGACGGGTAAAGCCAGCATTTACAGAGGTGTTAAATGCAGCTTCGTAAGCACCGAAAGCCTTTAAACCACCGCCTAATTTTTCGTCAAAACGAATATTGACACGGTTGTTACCACCGTTGAATACTGCACCACCACTGTCTTGTGAACGGCTGATGTAGTTATAATTGGTGCTGGCATCTTTTTCGCCAACGATTTCAGCTTGAATTAAACCTGATAACGTTACGTCAGCCTGAGCTGCCATTGGAGCTACCACGATGGCGGCAACAGCAATTGCAAGAATGTTTTGCTTCATTTGAGATTTCTCCATTTACTTACACTATAGCTTTAAATATTCCCCTGCCTAACAAACTTGTCGTAAACAGAGGCGGTTTGTATTCCTATTCAACTTTTATGACTTGCCTTTTAAGGTGAAGAGGCAGGCAAGTAAAGACAGATGCTTGTGTTGTCAGCAGACATGCAAACCTTAACCTAGCAATCAGAAAAATGCAACACTCTGTTTACAAAAAAACCACAAGTCTGTATTTGTTGCTAAAATGATACATTCTTTTGCCAACACTTTGCAAGTGCCTTATCAATAATCTGTTTATTTATATACGGCATGTTTGCCCTTTATTCAAAGTTCAAAGACCATTTAATCGCTTGCAAGTAGTCGCGCTCTTGCTCTAAATCCGCCAAGGTTAAGGGGTGCTGGTCTAACCATTGTTCGGGAAAACTAATTGTCAGCGCGTTATCACTGGCAGATAATTCAATTTTTGGCAATGCCACGGTGCTGCGACTACGATGCAATAAAACGGCAATACGCAATAAGACACATAAACGTAACAAGGTGTGACTGGGCAGATGTGGGCAACGTTGTGCAACATCTTGGGGCAATTTACGCCGATGCGCACGCACCAAAGCGGCTAATTGGGCTTGTTCGGGACGGGTGAAACCTGCTAGGTCAGAATAAACCAGCAAGTATTCCCCATGTTTATGATATTGTTCATGAGAAATGCTTAAACCGATTTCATGCAAACGCGCCGCCCAACTTAACATTTGGGCATATTCTTCATCTGCAATATTCCACGCCCGCGCGACTTGTGATAAACATTCTAACACAGTCTCTTCGACCCGTTGTGCTTGTTGGGTATCAACGGCATAACGTTGACTGAGACGCTGAATGGTACGCTCCCGTACGTCTTCATCATGAATGCGTCCCAACAAGTCATAAATTGAACCTTCACGCAACGCACCTTCAGAAACTTGCGCGGTTTCAATTTTTAGACCTTCAAAAATTCCTGAGAGAATTGCCACGCCGCCTGCAAATACAGGTGCGCGTTCCACGCTTAAACCCTTAAGATTTAAATTATCGACATGCCCTGCTTCTAATAAACTTTCACGCAAACGTTGCAAACTGTCAGCAGTGAGGTGCATTCCCCAACCCATTTCTACAATCACCCGTTCAATCGCACGGATAGTACCCGAAGTACCAATCACTAAATCCCAGCCTGTGCGACGGAACATTTCTTCCACAGGTTGCAATTCGAGTAAAGCCCCAATTTCGGCACGACGCAAATTCTTATTTTTAATCACACCCTCAGCAAAATAACGGCGGCTAATGCTGACACAGCCCATATCTAAACTTTCGCGGCATAAGGATTCAAAACCTTCACCAATGATAAATTCAGTGCTGCCGCCGCCAATATCAATCACCAGGCGTTTTCCTTGGAAATTAGGCATGCTGTTGGCAACCCCGAGATAAATCAAACGCGCTTCTTCGCGCCCTGAAATAATATCGACGGGATGCCCTAATAAAGCTTCAGCCGCATTGAGAAATTCGGTGGCATTGACTGCGTTGCGTAAAGTATTCGTACCCACAATGCGCACGCCGTGCACGGGTAAATCGCGTAAACGTTGCCCAAATTTGGCGAGACAGCTTAAGGCACGTTGTTGGGATTCTTTGGATAAAATTTTGTTGGCATCCAAGCCCGCGCCTAGGCGCACCATTTCACGCAGACGATCCACCACAATGATTTGTCCATCTACCACTTTTGCGACCAGTAGATGAAAACTATTTGAGCCTAAATCGACTACGGCAACAAGATCAGGTTCGGAACGGTGTTGAAAAAAGTCAGGCAGTTTGAGCATTATTGACACATCTTTTTGGTTAAGAGGATGTACGGAAGCAAATGTTTAGCTATTATAGTGATGAAACTCAAATAAAAGAATCAAATGGCTTTCTGAACGCTTCATCGCAAACTGCCAGAAAGCTTAAACTATTTTAATCTGATATTCGCTCAACGTTCGTATAGCACTGCTAACTATCAGTGCTTCTTGCAAAATATTCTCGCTAGGGTGTGTGTCGTCAATTAAGTTTTAACTGCGTCCCAACCCCCTGAGGGGGCTAAACCTTAAAACCAGCCCCTAAATCCCCTAAAGGGGACTTAAAACATTAAATAACTTGTTTGTGTTTAGCCCCCTTTAGGGGGTTGGGGGCTTATTTAAAGGGTTTTTAAACGCGCACTTTCTGTTAAACCTAATTGATGATACGCCCTAGGGTGTGTCGTCACATAGCATTAAAGATATTGGTAGTGCTAAAGAACTCAGGATTGTCTGAATCAGAATTAAGCAGGATGAGAGTTTAATCCTGCTTAATTCTGATTCAGACAATAAATGGCTAACATGCTTAGCTGTTTATCACTACCGATGTGTTGATACCTATCAATGGTGCATTGGGGTAGTCAAATTTTATTGCACAGTTAGTTTCAAATGTGCCGCCGCTGCAATTGCGTTGTGCGGTAACTTCAAGCGTTTGCCTTTCACAATTGCCAATACTCGGCACATCTCCAATTCTCGCAGGAAAAAATACGCCAACGCTTTGGCAATACTAAAATTTTCCCAATGCAAAGTATGTTCTGCAACGTATTTGATATTTTCGAGTAAACGCTGTTCAACGTTAAACACACTGTCAGCATCCGCTAATAAACTGTGTAAAGGTTCAGGCAATTGGACGAGCACTTCTTCAAGGTTGTTTAATTCGACCAAGCGTAGTAATACTTCTCGATTCAAATGATAGGGAGTCGGAATAAGTAGATAAAACGTTTCGGCAGCAGACAGTTGATAACTGAAACGATAGCGCAACAGCCACAACAAATTAAATTGATCCACCCACGCACTTACCAGCGGTAATAAAGCGTTGCGCGAGTTGTTCTCTAGGGTTTTCAGTTTCGCCACCAACCCCAGTAAATAATGGCGGTCGATGGCAGAATCTAAGGCGTGCAAATCATGACGCTCTTCAAACACTCGCCGTGATTGGCGGGCAATTGTGCCATAAGGGCTGCTTTCTAAATGACGTAACAATTCACTGATATCTTCAGTGTTCAGTAATTGCTCTAAGGGCAAGCTTGCAAGTTGTCCCAGCTCTAACAATTGTAAACTGATACTTTCGGCGGATAAACCTGCCAATTTACCCCGTAAAATAGTTTTTAAATTAGCAAGCTCAGTTTTACGCAGCCAGTACAATAATAACTCACGGTCTGCTGTGGATAAGGGACGAATTAAAACTTTAAAATCGTCCATCATTTTCAGAAACCAAGCCTGTTCTAACAGATTGAAATCTAATTTATCATCACTCAGCCATTCGTCTAAATTGCGAAGACTTCCTTGTACTTGCCCCGCTGTCGCATGAAATAAGTCATAGAGCTGACTTTCTGGTAATAATCGGGTTGCGAGCACTGCCACCCGTGCATTTAAATAGGCATAACGGGTAAAGTGACTCATTACGCGCTCTCTTTACCCACTGCAAATAACACCGCAATCGCGGCATTCAAAGCTTGTTGTTGATTATCCTGTGCTAATTCTTGTAGAGCGGTTTTGCGCTCTGCGTAGCGTTTGGTCAATTCAGCAATACTTTGTTGCGCGTGTGCTTCAGCTTTTTGTAAAAAACTTGCCTGCAAATCAGGAATTTTTGCGATAAATTGCTGTTCCTGATGCTGGGCTTCCGTCAGGGTTTGCTGAATGAGCTGTTCACGTTCTCGTACAGCGGCAGCAACCAGCGTTTCCGCTTGAGTTTCCGCAGCGAGTAGGCGATTGAGGGTATTTTCCATGCACGACTCCGTAGGCGAATGGCTTTATTTTTTAAGAATATAAGCGATTCTGAGAATAGGCAAGAACTTATCACTGTGAATGCCACAAGGCGAGTAGTAAATTATCAATCAAATTGAAGGTTTGTTGTGCAGTGGCGATGCAAGCTTCTTGGGCGATTTCATCCGTAATCGCTGAGTTCATACGGCGTTTGAAACCCTCCCAATGGGCGCGGTTCATCTCACCGTAACCAGTATAAAAAGATATCCCTTGGTATTCCAAACTAAAGGTGTTTTGCAAATGCGGTAATAATTCGCGCATGCCTAAAGTCGAACCTTCAAATACATAAAGCGCACCTAGTAATTGATAGGGATGATTTGCAATCGCGTCGATGTAGTGCACAAATGCAATCGTTGCAGTTTGAACCAAGCTGCGGGGCATTTCTAAGGTGAAACAGTCTAAATCGGCCTGCAACAGCGGTAACTTGAGCATATCAGGCTGCCAAACCCGCGCTAAAACGGGATGTTCGCTGTTATTACAGGCATTTTCTAAACTACGATAAATACAAAGATAAGCTGCCAATTGTCCCACGTACAAGCTAATCGGCAAATCACGGGCAAGAATTGCCTGATTATACGGGTTACGTTCTACGTTTTTATGTAAGCTCTGAATGCTGAAATGCAAACGGCTCATAATATCGGTGGGTTGGGTGTAAATAGTCAATTCGCTCATGGTTCGTGCCTATGCTAAGAAAGAAGGGCGAGATGCAAACTGACAGGAACGTTGAGAGTTTCAGTTTGGTCGCCTATGTGATAGCACTACATCGCAAAAACCATGCTGTTTTTTAGTTTAGATTTAAATCACTTTTTTATCCAATAAATACAATGGGATAGTTTTATCATGATTTTAATAAACTTAAAAACAGGGGAGACAGATTTTCATAAAAGTGTCATGTATTTAACGGGATTGTTTACGCGCTGACTGTTTTGCTCTAATTTTAAAAAATTTAGTAGTGCTAAAGAACTTAGGATTGTCTGAATCAGGACTGATAGGATTACCCGAATTAAGCAGGATTAAACCCTCATCTTGCTTCATTCTAATTTAGACAATAAACGGCTAAAATCTTTAGCTATTTATCAATATAGAAGTTACGCAGTTGAAATACTAAGTCTTTTATTTACAATTGCGTAACTCTTAAAAAAACTTTTAACTTTGCAAAGCATCTAAATTCGCAAATAGTTGTAAAGCTTGAGGATTTGCTAAAGCTTCCTGATTTTTAACGGCCCGTCCGTGCACGATATGGCGCACTGCCAACTCCACAATTTTCCCGCT
>JBDLSS010000115.1:0-3216 GCA_039799345.1 Pseudomonadota bacterium | reverse complement strand
ACAGTTGGGTCATGTCCTTTCCCAGCGAAGCCGAAGCTTTTCAAGCTTATGCCGAATCATTGCCGAACAATTGCACGCTGTTAGTCGATACCTACAACACTTTAAGCGGCGTGCAACAAGCGATTAAAACGGGGCATTGGTTACGCGAACATGGACATAAATTAGCAGGCATTCGTTTGGACTCGGGCGATTTAGCAAATTTAAGCCAGAAAGCCCGTAAAATGCTCAACGCCGCAGGGTTTGAGCACACCCAAATCGTGGCAAGCAATGATTTAGATGAATACGCAATTGCTGAATTAAAACAAGCAGGCGCGATGATTGATGTCTGGGGCATCGGCACAAAATTAGTCACTGCTTATGACCATGCTGCCTTGGGCGGGGTGTATAAACTCAGTGCTTTACGCCAAGGCAAGGGCGCGTGGGAATATCGTTTAAAACTTTCTGAAGATGTGGCAAAAACTTCCATGCCCGGTATTTTACAAGTACGGCGTTTTCACGATGCACGCGGGCGATTCTTGGGCGATATGTTGTACGACCAGCAAAATCAGCCCAGCGGTGCACCAAATATCGTGTTATTAAAAAATGCCAACCAGCGCACTTTGCTGGCAGAAAACACCGCTTATCAGGATTTATTAATTCCCATCATGCGCAATGGGCAACTGGTCACGGAATTACCATATTTGGATAAAATTCGTACCCGCGTCAAAGAACAATTGGCAAGCTGCCCCGATACTTTGAAATATTCGGACATGTTGCAAACCTATCCGCTGGGTTTGGATGTCAAATTACACACTTTAAAACAATTCATTATTAATCAAATGCGTAAGGCAGGGAGCGCGTTGTTATGAGATATATCAAACTGGGCGCGGCGGCATTAAACCAAACGCCTTTGGATTGGCAGGGTAATCAGCAACGCATTGAAACCGCAATTCATGCCGCCCGCGCCGCACGGGTTAGTATTTTATGTTTACCTGAATTGTGCATCAGCGGTTATGGTTGTGAAGATATGTTTCTCGCCTCGGGCACATTGCAACAATCACAGCGCAGTTTACTGGCACTTGTGCCGCAAACTCAGGGAATGATTGTCGCCTTGGGTTTACCATTGAGTTATCAAAATCGGGTGTATGACGTGGTGTGTTTGGCAGTCAATGGCAAAATTGCGGGCTTTGTGGCAAAACGCTTTTTAGCCAGTGATGGCATTCATTACGAACCGCGCTGGTTTAAAGCTTGGGCGCGGAGAGTGCGTACTGAAATCGAAATTGAAGGGCAACATTATCCCTTTGGCGATATTTATTTTAGCTGTGGTGGGGTGCGCATTGGTTTTGAAATTTGTGAAGAAGCTTGGGTGGCGCAACGTCCCGGCATTGAATTGGCGCAAACGGGCGTGGATATTATTCTCAATCCCAGCGCGAGTCATTTCTCGTTTGATAAGCACAGCGTGCGCGAGCGTTTTGTGCTGGAAGGTTCACGCGCTTTCAGTGCGAGTTATGTGTACAGCAATTTATTGGGCAATGAGGCAGGACGCGCGATTTACGATGGGGATTGTATGATTGCAAGCGGCGGCACTTTACTGGGCACGGGAAAACGTTTTAGTTTTGCCGATTATCAATTAGTGACCGCCTCGGTTGATGTCGATATTACCCGCATGGTGCAAGCACGCACGGGCGATACTGTGCCGAATTTAGAGGCGCGTGTTGTACTGGGTTTTAATTATCCCAATTATTTCCCCAGCAATCAGGAAAAGAATCAGGCTTTGCACGCATGGGAATATAGCCCCAGTTTGAAAGAAGAAGAATTTACCCGCGCGGTGAGTTTGGGCTTATTTGATTATTTGCGTAAAAGTCGTGCACAGGGTTTTATGCTTTCACTGAGTGGTGGCGCGGATTCTTCAGCAATTGCTTGTTTGGTACGCTTGATGGTGGAATTGGGCGTGAAAGAATTGGGGGCTGCGGGTTTCAGTGAAAAACTGGCGCATTGCCATTTGCCCAAAACCAATAATGAATTGGAAATGATGCGCCAATTATTAACTTGCGTGTATCAAGCCACTGAAAATTCTTCCGCAATTACTCAACAGGCTGCGGCAACTTTAGCGAGCAGTTTGGGCGCAAATTATTTAGAACTGAATATTAATGCTTTGGTAAAGGGCTATGTGGACATCGTTTCTGAGGCTTTGCAACGCAAATTAACTTGGGAAAAAGACGATATTGCTTTGCAAAATATTCAGGCACGAACCCGTTCACCGGGGGTGTGGCTATTGGCAAATCTTCAAAATGCTTTATTGCTAGCAACCAGTAATCGTTCTGAGGCGGCATTAGGTTATGCCACGATGGACGGTGACACCAGTGGCAGTATTAGCCCTTTGGCTGGGATTGATAAAGAATTTATTCGGCATTGGTTGCAGTGGTTAGAGCAGCAAGGTCCGATTCAACTTGTGCCATTTTCAGCCTTGTCTTTGGTTAATCAGCAACAACCTACGGCGGAATTGCGTCCCAGCGAAATGTCACAAACCGATGAACAGGATTTAATGCCGTATCCCTTGTTAAACACGGTTGAAAAAGCGGCAATTCGGGATCGACAAACCCCATATGAAATTTTACGTTTATTGCAAAATCGTTACCCAGAATATACTTCCGAACAATTGCTGATTTGGATTGAACGCTTTTTCAATCTGTGGAGTCGTAATCAATGGAAGCGTGAACGTTACGCGCCGAGCTTTCACTTGGATGATGAAAGTCTTGACCCGAAAACGTGGTGTCGTTTTCCGATTTTGTCGGGAGGATTTGCCAGTGAATTGGCGGAGATGCGTTTGCGGTTTAAGCAGGAATAGGGTTTAGGGGATAAAACCCGTTTCCTCGTTCCCAAACAGCGTTTCACAGCCATTAAGTTAAACGTGATTGAAGACTGGCAGTGCTACTAGCACTGCCAGTCCTTAATATGCCCGTGTTATACGAGAATATGAGACTCCACGCTTAACTTAATGGAATTGAAACAGCGTTTGGGAGCGAGGAAAACGTTTCAGCTTGTTCTGAGGTTCTCAAACGTTCCAGTCGGGGTTACAAACCCCGACCAGCTAGGTTACAAACCCCGACCAGCTAGGGAGGGCTAAATCATTAACGGTTATTTACTTTAAGAGCAATAGGTTACATACACTTTGCTATTTATCACTGTTTTTCTATTTTCTGTTTTGATAAGTTTGACCAGCTAATTTTCTCTTTC
>JBDLSS010000114.1:0-9406 GCA_039799345.1 Pseudomonadota bacterium | reverse complement strand
TGTTACAACTGATTAATCCGCTCGATCCAAAAACCTCCGAGTATTCAACATTCAATAATTACCAAATTGAAATTCTCAGCTCTTTGGCATCGCAGGCAGCGGTGGCTATTGAAAATGTGCGTACCCATGAAAAGATTGAACGCAAAAATGAGGCGTTTAAACGTTTCGTTCCCACCGAATTTATTCGACATTTGGGTAAAACGGAAGTCGAAGATATTCATTTAGGAGATGCCTCACACGAGTCGATGTCTGTGTTATTTTCAGATATTCGCTCGTTCACCACCATCGCTGAGAGCATGTCACCTGAAGAAACTTTTATCTTTTTAAATGATTACCTACGTTTGATAGGACCGAATATCACCCAAAATCGCGGCTTCATTGATAAATATATTGGGGATGCGATCATGGCATTATTCCCCGGTAATCATCTCACCAGCAGCGCAGATGATGCCGTTGCAGCGGCGGTGGGAATGATGCAAAAACTTCGCGAGTTTAATCTCAGTCCTAACCGAGTGATTAATCGTCCGATTTCAATCGGTATCGGTATTCACACAGGTGCTTTGACTTTGGGAACGATTGGTTTTGAAAGCCGCATGGAAAGCACTGTCATTGGGGACACGGTGAATCTTGCTTCTCGGGTGGAAAGTCTCACAAAAATGTATGGTATCACTGTGGGTATTACTTCAAAAACTTTGCAGCAATTAAATCATCCTGAGCAGTTTTTAGTGCGTGAAGTGGACACGGTACAAGTAAAGGGTAAAGAAACTGCGATTACGGTTTATGAAGTGTTTAATGCGGATATTGAAGCGATACGGGACATTAAACTCCAAAATCTGAATGCTTACCATGAAGCCTTATCTTTGTATAAAACGGCACATTGGGATGCGGCAAGTCAGATATTTAATGCCTTATCTCAACAAGCTCCGAAGGACAAATTGTTATCAACGTATCTACAACGTTGCGCTGTTTATAAAGCCGTACCACCCGAAGAAAATTGGTGTGGCATTACGCGCTTAGATGAGAAATAAGTAATATTATATTTTAGACAATGCTAGGGCGTGTCATCTAAAAACCTTTAAAGAAGCCCCCAAACCCCTAAAGAGGGCTAAACACAAACAAGTTATTTAATGTTTAATATTTTAAGTCCCCTTTAGGGGATTTAGGGGCTGCTTTTAAGGTTTAGCTCTCTTTAGGGGGGTGGGGAGCAGTTAAAACTTAATTGATGACATGCCCTAAATTGATAAAATGTTGAGCTGATTTATTGTCTGAATCAGGATGTGCAGGATTAAAGAATTTTCAGAATTGAAAAACTTAATACTTTCTGAAGGTTATGGATTAATCCTGCTTAAGTCGGATAATCCTGCAAATCCTGATTCAGACTATGATTTTAAATCATGCATCCTAAAAACTTTTAAATCCACTCAAGCCTGCTTGTATAAAAGAGGCTGCTCAACGACACAAGAACATGTCTGACGACTTAGAAATTAACGCTTCATTAATCGCGATTGCTCTACTGGTGGTGTATCACCTGATTTTTTTGAGTGTGTTACATTACAAACCTTTAAGCACCGCCCTTGGACGCACCAATTACATGCGTGCAATTTGGGTTGAATTTGTGACCACCCAACAAAAAGATATTCTTGCAGTGCAAACCGTGCGGAATTGGACCATGGCGGCAACCTTTCTCGCGTCGACTTCGATTGTGATTGGTTTGGGAATTGTCAATTTTGCCTTGACCACAGGAAAAAATATTGCTGACACCCATTATTTGAGTCTGATCAGTCATGATCCGCCAGAAATTTGGCATTTTAAACTCTTATTATTGGCTTTTACTTTTTTCTTTGCTTTTTTTAATTTTACCCTGACCATTCGCTATTACAATCACGCCAGCTTTCAGCTCAATATTCCTTTGGGAATTCAATCATTACAATCGATTATTAGTGTCGTCAAATTTGGCGCAAATTATTACACTTTAGGAATGCGCTGTTATTATCTTTCTATTCCATTTTCATTATGGTTATTTGGGGGATTTTGGTTTTTATTAGGGACACTCTTGCTAATTTTAGTGCTTTACCAACTCGATAGACCCTTTGAAGAACTTGCATTGCCCTTGCATTCCGCTTATGGGCAATTTAATGAACATCATTGAAAGTCCCTCTTTAAGGCTTTTAGTGCTATTTTTATCATTTTTCCGCATGACTTATGCTGTTAATTAGCTGTGATATACTATGCCCACCTCATCAGTCAAACATCTGCAAAATTTATTTCGTCAACTGACAGAAAAAGATCAAGAAAGTTTATTGAGTTTTGCTGAGTTTCTACAGGCACGCGCCAGCTCGCAAGCTGCCATGCTTGTACGCAGTTTACCTGTACCAAAAACCATCCCCAGACCACCAGAGGAGTCGATAATTGCGGCGATCAAGCGATTATCGCAGTGTTATTACATGCTGGATAAAAGCAAAATGTTACACGAAACAGCCAATTTAGTGACGCAACACTGCCTCCAAGGGCAGGAACTACAAAGCGTGATTGACAGCTTAGAACAGGTTTTTTCACAACATTATGACAATTTCGTCCGCGATTTTAATTCACCATGATTCAAGTTCTGCTACGTTGGTTTCATCGCTATTTTTCTGATCCGCAAGCTATTTTATTAGCCGTTCTGCTTGCCGTCGGTCTCACCGTCTTCATGACTTTTGGCAAGATGCTCGTGCCTGTATTTGCAAGCGTGGTGATTGCCTACTTATTAGAAGGCATTATCAGCAACCTACGTTTTTTACGACTGCCCCGTGCTGCGACTGTCACCTTGGTTTATTCAGGATTTTTAGCCCTGTTGCTCATCACCCTGTTTATTCTAATGCCCTTATTATCTCGGCAAATCAGCCAATTATTTCAAGAATTACCCGGCATGATGACACGCGGACAAGAAGTATTTATGCAGCTCCCGCAACGTTATCCCAATATTATTTCTACCGAACAAGTCGATGGATTAATGAATGCAATTCGCACAGGGGTGAAAGATTTTGGACAAGAATTGCTGTCTTATTCTTTATCTTCCATTCCCGCCTTAATCACTTTGCTGGTGTATTTGGTATTAGTGCCTTTATTGGTATTTTTCTTTTTAAAGGACAAAGTTTTAATTTTAAACTGGTTTATTGGATTTTTGCCGCCAGAACGTCCCGTTGCCGTGCAAGTTTGGAAAGAAATGGATGCCCAAATTGGCAATTACATTCGCGGCAAAGTCTATGAAATCTTTGTAGTTTCTATTGCGACTTATATCGCCTTTGCCGTCATGAACTTGAATTACTCATTTTTATTGGCGGTGTTGGTCGGTATTTCGGTGATTATCCCGTACATTGGCGCGGTGGTGGTGACAGTCCCCGTGATTATCGTCGCCTACTTTCAATTTGGACTGGGTTCAGATTTCATTTGGTTATTAAGTATTTACGGAATCGTACAAGGCATTGATGGCAATATTTTAGTGCCGCTGTTGTTTTCCGAAGCGGTCAATTTACACCCTGTCGCAATTATTGTCGCAGTGTTGATTTTTGGTGGTTTATGGGGCTTTTGGGGAATTTTCTTTGCAATTCCCTTGGCAACCTTGGTGAAAGCCTTATTAATGGCATGGCCACGTGCCACAGTCCCTGTAAATCAAAGCAGTTTCCCTTTCTATTAAGCGACGCATTATGACCCACGGACGCAAAGTTTCTATTATCGGTTTGGGCTATGTTGGTTTACCTGCCGCGCTCGCGTTTGCGAAGTGGGGGGCGGTGGTTGGCTTTGATATAAATTCCCAGCGTATTAAAGAGCTTAACCAAGGTGTTGACCATACCCATGAAGTAGGTTCTGAGGCGTGGCAGGCGGTTGATATTTTATTCACAGAAGACCCCGCTCAATTAAAACGCGCTGATTTTCATATCATTGCCGTGCCGACTCCTGTGGATGCGGACAATCATCCTGATTTATTGCCCGTGCTCAAAGCCTCGAAAACCGTGGGCAGTCAGTTGAAAGTGGGGGATATTGTGGTGTATGAATCCACGGTCTATCCCGGCGCGACTGAGGAAACTTGTATTCCTGTGTTGGAGCGTGAATCAGGTTTGAAATGTGGGTGCGATTTCAGCGTGGGTTATTCGCCTGAACGCATCAATCCCGGCGACAAAGTGCATACGTTTACCGCGATTAAAAAAGTGGTGTCGGGCTATGATGCTGAAACTTTGGAAATTGTGGCGCGGGTTTATGAATCGGTGATTGTGGCGGGGGTGCATCGTGCGCCGAGCATTAAAATTGCGGAAGCGGCAAAAGTCATTGAAAACACCCAGCGCGATATTAATATCGCTTTGATGAATGAATTAGCGATGATTTTCAATCGGATGGGCATTGATACCCATGATGTGCTGGCGGCGGCGGCGAGCAAGTGGAATTTTTTACCGTTCACACCGGGTTTGGTGGGCGGGCATTGCATCGGGGTTGACCCGTATTATTTGGTGCACAAAGCGACTTTACTTGGACATCAGCCTGCGGTGATTCCTGCGGGGCGGGTGGTGAATGATGGCATGGGCGAATTTATTGCCGAGCGCGTTTTGGAACATTTGGGGCGTTTGGGCTTTTTAGTGCCGTCGAGTGTGGTCACGATTTTGGGCTTGGCTTTTAAAGAAAACGTTTCCGATTTACGCAATACGCGGGTGGTGGATATTGCGCGAACTTTGGAAAAACAAGGCGTCACGGTGCAAATTCATGATCCCTTAGTGGATAGCAATGAAGCCTTGCATGAATATGGGATTAGTTTGTGTCCTGAAGCGGCGTTAAAACCTGCGCATTGTGTCGTTCTCGCCGTGGCTCATGCTGAGTTTTTGGCGGGCGGTTGGGAATGGATTCAAAGCATTTTGGAAAAACGCAGCGGCGTAGTGATTGATGTAAAGGGCTGTTTGCCGCGTGAGTTGAAGCCTGAAGCGGTTTATTTGTGGCGGTTGTAGAAAAACTATTTCCAAATTAAATGATCATTCAAGACCTGCAAACCTAGCAGGTCTTTGTTTATGTGTTGTCAGGTGGGCATTGCCCATCCAGATTTAATGGGATCGCAGGTAGGAGGTATACTCACCCTACTTGGTTACGCTCTCATTCAAGATATTCTGGTTTCTTAAAACCTACGTAACCCAAATTAGAACTGCATACCCAGTAATTTATTTTTCACATTGTCATCATATAAATCTAACACAACAGACTCTTCCAATACTTGTTGATATTCGTCATCCAAGTATTTTTTCATGCTTTCATAATTTTCAGTATTGATAGTTGCGATATATTGTTTATCCGTTTTTGAGTCAATGATTTCCTTAAACCATGCCGCGCGTGGATTTTCGCCCATATCCGCGAATAAACGATTATCGTGCCATAAAAAATCAACGGTGTGATTTTTACCTTGTATTAGTAGAAGCCAATCAAAACAAAGAATCCTCGCATCACCAATACCATCCGATTTATCACCTTCAATTTGTACCTTCAAGTCATAACGCAGGCTATTCTTACCTGTATTATTTTCTAAAAGAATACCTGAACTTAATTTAGGATAGAGTTTTCCAGCAATATTTTGAAAAAAAACATTATGTGTAGAGAGTGGGTTTTCTCTTACATAGGTGCTTGCTAAAGCATCTTCATATAACATAACTTCTTTTATTTTTTGTATATCTTCTTGGCGTTTATCACTAAAAGTTAAGTATTCCTTTAATTTTGCACGTTCGGCTTTAAAGGAGGCTAATTGATTACTCATTGCAGTATATTCGTCCAATGCACGCTTTCCCTCCAAATTTCTCAATAAATCATCTCTTAATTGAAACGCCAATTTAAGAATATTTTCTTTCTGAGAAACTTCGCGTGATAATTGAGTTCTATCACCTTCCAAACGCTGTATACGATTAGCTAGAAATGTTTGATGAAACGCCTCTACTTTTTCAAAATGAACTAATACATCTGGATTAAAAATATTTTGCAATCCATCGTAAAGTCCCAGCAATTCATTTTTTGAAATATCAGGGCGTTGCTGTAATAATTTTTCAATACCTGCAAGTTGAAACTTTAATGTACTAATTTCTTTTTCTAAAAGACGAATCTCATTTGTTTTAGAGTTTGCCTCTATTAATAAGTCATGGTAATTTTCAGCAACATCAAAATTATTTAAATCGTTCTCAAGACGAGGAATTTCACGTTCTAACAATTCAAAGCGAAGCTTTGGCTCATGCCCAGCTTGAAAAGTCTCATGAAGAATAGGCTCTTCTTTCCAAAGCTTGATAGCTTTTTCTAAATCATCCAATCGTTTTTTATGGACAATTTTTTGCCGAACGCTCTCATACTTTAACCCCAACAAAAAAAAGGTTCTCAATAATGCTGGAGCATCTTCTTCTTTATATGTTTTGAGTGGATCGAGGCAGTCACCCTTATCATATCGACTGAATCGTTTAAGCAGTGAACGGAATGTCAGCAGGTCTTTTTTTTCGTCGATAGCAAAAACACCGCTTTTATCTAACCAATCCTTATACGCCGTCAGGTTTTTCTGTTTGATACCATCAAGTACGAAGTGTTTTCCATCTCCACTGCGTTCTACACGATGTTCCTGTCCTTTTAGTTCAAAGCGCAAAATAAAGACCCAATCAGCTAGTTTATTTTTTAACTCATTTTGTATATTAGCTCCTAAACAATGATGAACTAAGCCTAAAGCCAAGGTTTTCCCTACGCCGTTTCCACTTCCATCAGACAACTTATTTGACCCACGAATCAAGGTCAATCCCGTTCTGTTAAAACGAATAGTCTTAAAACCTGACTTATCAGCCGATAGTTCAATGAGTCTCATAATCTACAGCCTGTAATGTATTGTTCTTTTCAATGACCTGACCTATTGCAAATAATATAATGACAGCAGAAACCAGTTGTTCAAATGTTGGTTTGTACAACCAGGTAGAGTTAGGGCTGTTCATGACGATATATAAATCATCTATCGTTTTTGGGGTATCTAGCAATTGGCGAACATAACCTGCTAAACCAATGAGTGATTCGCAAAAACGAATATGTTTATGTGGAAGTAATTGTGCTGGGATGTTCATAGTTAGATATAAATCATCTATCATTTTCGGGGTATCTAGCAATTGGTTAACATAACCTGCTAACCCAATGAGTGATTCGCAAAAATGAATATGTTTATGTGGAAGTAATTGTATTGGGATGCTCATAAATGTCACATATTTCAAAATAATTAGCCAAGATAACTTGAGCAGCTTCTCTATACGCTTTGAAAGTATGAGGATGCGCATTTGCAGACTTGGGAATGAGTCTTTCTACCATCCATACATAACGTGTATTTGCAGCAGCATCATCACTATCAGGTATTTTAGAGAGGCTTTCTTTATAAATTTCCTGCATCTCTGTCGCAATACTCTGTTTTAAACCTACATCACGTACTACTAAAAAATCTTCAACTTCCTGTGTTTGGTACGAATATGTCTTCAGATAAGAAGAAACAGGCTCAGTTAAGCCATTCACCTGTATTTTTTCGGAAAAGTTAGGAGCAGTTTGGTCTAAAGGTAAAAAGTCGGATGAAACACTATCTGCCAAGTATTTTAATAACTCCGAGACCAAATTTGAATCTATCCAATCAGGTATTTCACTAGGAACGCCACCTAGAATACTGCATCTTTGGTCGCCGCTTAATTCCATAAAAAGTTGTTCGAGTTTACGGCTATCCCAAACACTTGACTCCACTAAATTATGTGTTGTTTTGAGCTCTGACACTGCCTTAATAACAGGCGCAGGCGCACCTTCAAAACGGTCATTGTAGACAAAATGATAAGCATCTATTTTTCCCCATTGTGTTTGGATTTTGACAAAATCACCTGTCGCTTTGTCTAAAATATAGTCCAAGTTAGTTTTTGAATCTGCTTTCTTACCATAAACCTGAAAATAACGGTTCTTATTTTGAAACCAACCATCATTCCCGCCATCACCTAAATTGCCATAAGGTGCAACGGCTTGAAATTCATCTGGATAACGATAATTAGCAATATCATTAAATAAACGCTGAAATCCCTCGCCTGAAACCTCATAGAGTTTTAACTTAAACAATGTTCGATACCAAAATTCTTCGCGCATGATGTTGTTATTTTCTATATTACGGTAGATTATCCTATCAAATTTATTTAGAAAGCACGAGGTTTCCTTATTATTAAACTCATGGCATTCTACATTAGTAGGAGTTACGCAGTTGAAACACTAATTCTTTTATTTACAATTAGTTAGTATTGTGCGCCGCACAATCGTGTTTCCAGTACCTATTCAACTGCGTAACTCCTACTAATGTAGATATTTTTATTAGTACGCATGAGTGAAAATAATGTCGGTTCGCTCCCAATTAGTTCCCCCCCTGAAGGAGAGAAAAAAGTCCTACTGCATTCCTGTTGCACCCCCCTGCTCAGGCGAAGTGATGGAAGCGATGCTCGTCTCAGGGCTGGAATAAATCAGTGCTAATCGTATGTGCTGAGGTACGAAGCGCATCATTGTTAATCATCGATTGATGATGCGCCTCCTGTAGTCGGCACATGCCAAGGATTTTAGCCTGTTTATTATCTGAATCAGGATTTACAGGATTACCCGTTGATATTAACAATATAAAAGTTACGCAGTTTAATTTGTAACTATTTTATTTTAATAGAAATATTATTGTGAAGCGCACAATACTAAGTTTCACTCTTTAATTCTGAAAATCCTGATTCAGACAATCATTATAACTTTAGCACTATCAAAAGCTCTTGTTTTTAAGTCCTCTTTAGGGGCTTGTTTAAATCACGTCTCTTCAGACAAGAGTCTTGTACACTGGGGATATCCCCGATGATTTTGCCCGCGCCTTGACCAAATTCTCCCCGCATTGCGAACAACACATCAAATAATGCCTAGTTTAAACTTTACCGCAACAGGGTTAACTCATAAATTTATTGGGTGAGTAATTCTAACAACGGAATGCCCGCCGCTTTCAAAGCTAAAGCCACAAATTGTGAGCGAATTTGAGCGTCTAATTTTCGCGTCTCCCGTAATAATTAATCACCTCAGGGCAAGCGCATATAAAAATATGTAGCAGCTGAGTTAAAATATAAAAACAGTATATTTTAGGGCGTGTCATCAATTAAGTTTTAACAGAAAGTAGCGCGTTTAAAAACCTTTAAAGAAGCCCCCAACCCCCTAAAGGGGGCTAAACACAAACAAGTTATTTAATGTTTAATATTTTAAGTCCCCTTTAGGGGAGGACTGAATCATTAATGTTATTTAATTTATAGAACATTAGGTTAAGCTACTTTCTGCTGTTTCTTTTTGAGGCTGTTAGAAAAAACTCACTGGGCTGTACACTTTTTCTTAAGAGCCGTGTAAC
>JBDLSS010000113.1:0-10400 GCA_039799345.1 Pseudomonadota bacterium | reverse complement strand
TCGATGTTGGAATGGTATCGCCCTGAATTTTCACTGCTACATTTGATTGAAGAAGCGGGCGAGTTATTACAAAACGTATTGAATTGCCCTGCTTTGGAATACAGCAGTTACGCCGCTATTTTTGAAGAGCACATCGGTTTACATCCATTGGAATGTGATTTGGAAGAATTACAAACCTATGCCGCGCGTTTAGGCATGGTGCGTGCCGAAAGTTTGGATCGTGACAGTTGTTTGCAGTTCATCATGAGTCAGGAAATTGAACCTTGTTTGGGACAAGTTGCGCCGGTGGTGATTACCGAATTTCCAGCCTCCCAGGCTGCTTTGGCGGTGCGTTGCAGTGAAGATGATCGCTGGGCAGAGCGTTTTGAAATTTATGTGTATGGGATGGAATTGGCGAATGGATTTTATGAGCTGACTGATGCAGTGGAACAACGTCAGCGTTTTGAAGCAGATTTACGCAAGCGCCAGCAGTTAAAACTGCCACAATATCCTTTGGATGAACGCTTTTTAGAAGCCCTGAGCGCGGGAATGCCACAATGTGCGGGGGTGGCGTTGGGTTTGGATAGATTATTAATGCTGTTAGCGCAAGCGGATCACATTAATCAGGTTTTGGCTTTTCCGCTAGAACGCGCTTAAGCCATCTCTCAAACATAAGAACTCATGTCTGAAAATAACCTGAAGTGAAAAGTTGCAGCAAGCTGGGACAAGAATAGACCACATTAAGACAACTGAGTGATTCGAGTGTACTTGCCCTGCAAATACACTCAAGCACGCTAAACCCCTGTGTTATTTTGCGCCACAGGCATCTTTAGCCGTTTTGAGCTGGTCATTGGTACAATGATTACTCGTCCCAACACACCACTTTTTGCGCTTATCCCAAGCAGTGATTTCGCGTTTTGCACCGTCAGAGCAACGAACCGTATAAGTCGAATATTCTGTACCCAGTGCCGTGCTTCCTTTTGAGGAATAATTAATATCCGTTGGCTGGCTGGCGATAGCACTCCCCCCCCACACCATTAGCATACTGCCCAACACGTAGGAAATTTTTCTCATAGAACCCCCAATATTACAAATGATGACCTAATAAAAACTTGAATAGAATCCCCCACCTGTGCTCAATGTGCCGCTAATACGCTAAACTGACAACATTAAAACACATTCTACTGAGCTTAATAAAATGCAATCCTTCGGGGGTTACCATACTGATTTATGTATTATCAACAAGTATAGTGAGTTTTATAGCATATTTAAAGGATTTGTAGGGGCTGAGAGGCGAGTTTACAGTATTTAATTTTTTAAATTATCTCTTGCAAAGCCTCCATAAAGAGGAACTCATTTTGAGAAAAATGCTCATGAATTTTCACGTAAAAATCAAAAACGCTTGTGTTACGCATAATGTTTACTAATCGTATTTACCACTATTTACGTGCTTTAAAAGCACGAATTCAATTTATTCCTCCCCAAAGCCACGTACAACTCGGACGACGACGCATTTATATCATGCCCAGTCGTTATGGTCTTTGGTTTACCGCAACCCTGCTGGTTATGCTATTTGGTGCGATTAATTACAACAACAGCTTGGCTTATTTGCTCACCTTCTTACTCGCCAGTTTGGGACTGGTGTCGATTTTATACACATACCGTAATTTAGCAGGTTTATGTGTTGAAATTGGCAAAATACAGGCGGTTTTTGTCGGAGAAATGGCAGATTTTAAAATCCTTATCAATAATCAAGGGCAAGCCGCACGTTATGCCTTAAATTGGCAATTAGCTCCCGCCCCCAGTTTTTGGAAAACCACAGAAACCAGTACGCACACCGTGGTCGTTGATGTTGCAGAAAATAATACTGCAATCGTTTCTATCAAAGTGCTCGCCCAAGAACGCGGCTATTTCCCCTTAGGCTTGGTCACAGTGTTTACCCGCTATCCTTTGGGCTTATTTCATGCGTGGGCGATTTTAAATTTGGACATGAAAGCCTTGATTTATCCCGTGCCTTTGGGACAAAGTTTATTGCCCGCCTCCAGTTTGCAAGAAGTCATGGGCGAGAGCACTTTGCAATCAGGCAGTGGCGAAGATTTTCTAGGCTACCGCGCTTATCAATTGGGAGATTCGCCGCGCCATATTGCATGGAAAGTCGAAGCACGCGGACAAGGCACGTTCATCAAACAATTTGGGGGCACAGGCAGCCCAATGCTGTGGTTAGACTGGAAACATGTCAGTCATTTGGCTTCGGTAGAAACGTCGTTATCACAATTGGCGTTATGGGTAGTGTTGGCGGATAAACAGGGCGCGTGTTACGGCTTACGCCTGCCCGATGTCGAAATCTCCCCCAGCCACGGCGATCAACATCGAACCCGTTGTTTACAAGCCCTTGCCTTGTTTGGAAAAAACTCATGAATAGCTTTCCTCCCTTGCCCAGCCTGCAATGGTTATTATTCGCATTAAGTTTGGTGGTCTTGCCGCATCTCAGCCACATTCATTGGTGGGTAAGCGGAACTTTCGTGCTGTTGGTCACATGGCGATATTTATACGCCCTTGACTTGATAAAACTGCCGCCCCAATGGTTGCAATTTGCCTTATCGATGGGCTTATTTATCGGGGTATTTTTAAGTTATGGAACGATTTTTGGAAAAGAAGCGGGTGTTTCCTTATTAATTGCTTTATTAGGCTTTAAACTCTTAGAACTCCAGCAGATGCGAGATGCCTTTATCTTATGTTTTCTAGGTTATTTTTTAGTCATTACCAATTTTCTCTACTCGCAAAGCTTTTTAACCGCGCTGTATATGGGTGTTATTGTCATAATCATGACTGCCACGCTGAATAGCTTAAATGAGCAACCACAACAGTTTAATCTCAAAAAACGGCTCTATTTATCTACTAAAATCATATTACAATCGATTCCTATGATGTTAGTGCTATTTTTCTTATTTCCACGGATTACCACCAATTTTTGGAGCTTACCTAAAGATGCACATCAAGGTGTGAGCGGTTTGGGGGAAAGCATGAAAATGGGAAATATTAACGAGCTAAGTTTGTCAGATGAAGTGGCGTTTCGAGTAAAGTTTCAAGGCAAGCCGCCAGCACCCAAGCAATTATATTGGCGCGGACCTGTGTTGTGGTGGACAGATGGCACGGAATGGAAATCTGGTTACCAACAGGAAATTACCCAATATAAGCCCGTGTTAGCGGTATCTGGGCAAAGTTATAAATATGAAATGACCTTAGAGCCCCATAATCAACGCTGGTTATTAGCACTGGATATTCCACAAAGTGTACAAGCCAGCAAAGAATTAAGAACTTATATCAGTTCTGACTTTCAATTGCTGTCGATGCTACCGATTCGCCAATTAACGCGCTACACCGCCGAGTCTTTCCCAGAATATAAAATGAAAGATTTAGCCAAGGTACAACGCCAGATGGCATTACGCTTACCTGAAGGTAAACATCCTAAAACCCGTGAGTTTGCCAAACAATGGGTTAAACAAGGTTTAAATCCTGAAATAATTGTGCAGCAAGCTTTGCAATATTTTCGGCAACAAGCCTTTTATTACAGCCTAACTCCCAGTGTATTAACGGGTGACAGTGTCGATGAGTTTTTGTTTAAAACCCGTGAGGGCTTTTGTGAACATTATGCGGCGGCATTTACAGTATTAATGCGGGCAGCGGGAATTCCATCGCGGGTGGTGACGGGTTATTTAGGAGGTGAAATCAATGAGATGGGTGAATATATGTTGGTGCGGCAGCGTGATGCCCATGCGTGGAGTGAAGTTTGGCTGGACGGTCAAGGCTGGGTGCGCGTTGATCCCACGGGAGCAGTTGCGCCAGAGCGCGTAAATTCGGGAATAGACACCGCATTACCACAGCAATACAGCCCTCTAGGCATGACTTTAGAACGGAATTCTAGTTTGGTGCAAATGTGGCAAGAAATGCGCCGCAATTTGGACGCGCTGAATTATGGCTGGAAACAATGGGTTTTGGGCTATAACACCGAGCGACAAACCCAATTTTTTAACAATATTGGGCTGGGAAATTGGGATTGGCAACAGTTGGGCCTGTTATTAATTGCCTTACTCGCGACTTTATTCAGTGCGGTGGCAACGTGGTTATGGATGCACGCGAGTTATACGCCAAAAGACCCCGCCCAACGTTTATATTTAAAATTGTGTCGTCGTTTGGCAAAGCATCAATTTGTGCGTCATGCGAGTGAAGGGGCGGGAGACTTTGCAATAAGGGTAGGAATGGCACGTCCAGATTTATCCGTAGCCTTGCAGGAAATAACTGAATTATATACGCAAATTCGTTACCGTAATCAGCCCGAATTATTGCCTTTGTTGAAACAGCGGCTAAGAGAATTTAAGCTTTAAACCATTATTAAATAATGAGATTAATCCTGCTAAATTCGGTTCATTTTGTAAATCCTGATTTAGACCATACTGATATGCCTTAAATTGTTTAACAACCCACTTAGGCTTGTGTAAAATAGCTCGTTTACTGACTGCATTTCCTTGGAGAATTGAATGTCCACCAAACCCCTGAACCCTTTTAGCGCAATCATCACCCAACCCAAATCACAAGGCGCGTCTCAAGCGATGTTGTACGCAACGGGCTTAGATGAAAACGACATGAACAAGCCGCAGGTTGGGATTGCGAGTGTCTGGTATGACGGTAACCCTTGCAACATGCACTTAATGGACTTAGCAACGAAAGTGAAAGAAGGGGTGGTCGCCGCAGGTTTAGTCGGAATGCGTTTTAACACGATTGGGGTCAGTGACGGCATTTCTATGGGCACGGACGGCATGAGCTATTCTTTGCAATCCCGCGACATTATTGCCGATTCCATTGAAACCGTGATGGGCGCGCAATGGTACGATGCCAATATTTCCCTGCCCGGCTGTGATAAAAATATGCCCGGTTGCTTAATCGCAATGGGTCGATTAAACCGCCCTTCATTGATGGTTTACGGTGGCACGATTAAACCTGGACATGACCAGAATAACAATACCTTAGACGTGGTTTCCGCTTTCCAATGCTACGGGCAATTTCTCGCAGGCACGATTACTGAAACTGAACGTGAAACCATTGTGCGTCATTCTTGCCCCGGTGCAGGCGCGTGTGGCGGCATGTATACCGCGAATACGATGGCAAGCGCAATTGAAGCCCTCGGCATGGCATTGCCATACAGCTCTTCAATTCCCGCAGAAGACCCCGCTAAATTAGAAGAATGTTTAAAAGCAGGGCTGGCGATTCGCAACTTGTTAGAAAAAGACATCAAGCCCCGCGACATCATGACCCGCGCCGCGTTTGAAAATGCGATTGTCATCACCATGGCTTTGGGCGGTTCAACCAATGCGGTGCTGCATTTAATCGCAATGGCGCGTGCGGTCGATGTAGAATTAAATATTGATGATTTCCAAGAAATTAGCAATCGTATTCCATTCTTGGCAGATTTAAAGCCCAGCGGCAAGTACGTGATGGAAGATTTACATTTAGTGGGCGGCACGCCTGCGGTGATGAAATATTTACTGTCCAAAGGCTTAATTAATGGCGATTGCTTGACCGTCACGGGTAAAACCGTCGCTGAAAATCTCGCTGAATTACCTGGATTGAAAGAAGGACAAGAAGTGATTCGTCCTTTAGAAAACCCCATCAAAGAATCTGGGCACATCCAAATTCTGAAAGGTAATCTTGCGCCTTTGGGTTCTGTGGCAAAAATCACGGGCAAAGAAGGCTTACATTTCAAGGGCACGGCAAAAGTCTACGACTGTGAAGAAGACATGTTGCACGCTTTGGAACGCAAGGAAATCGTCAAAGGCGACGTCGTGATTATTCGTTACGAAGGCCCAAAAGGCGGCCCTGGGATGCCTGAGATGTTGACCCCAACTTCTGCCATCATGGGCGCAGGTTTAGGGCAAGATGTGGCATTGCTTACCGACGGACGTTTTTCAGGCGGTTCACATGGTTTCATCGTGGGGCACATCGTGCCTGAAGCCCAAGAAGGCGGCCCGATTGCTTTGGTGCAAAATGGCGACATCATCACCCTCGACGCAGAAAAGAAAGAAATCAACGTCGATGTCAGCCCCGAAGAAATGGCGAAACGTAAAGCGGCTTGGGTCATGCCGCCTTACAAAGCCACACGCGGCACTTTATATAAATACATTAAGAATGTGAAAACCGCTTCTGAAGGTTGCGTCACAGACGAATAAGTCTGATTTAAACCGCTTTTAGAAATCAAAAACGCCTTTGGAAATTTCAGGGGCGTTTTTTTATGGGAGTGTCTTAAATTGTGCAGTGCGTATATCGTTCAAACAATCCCATTCACAGCGGCGCATTTCTTCTTAAAAGTTAATGGGTTGAATAGACAAATGACATCACGCAATCGGCAAAATCGAACCTGTGTGCGGTGCAAAACGTTGTAAACGCAAACTATTACTGACCACAAATAAACTGGAGATACTCATCGCCGCCGCCGCCAGCATTGGGTCAAGCAACACGCCTAACATCGGATAAAATGCGCCCGCTGCCAAGGGAATTAGTGCGATGTTATAAGCATAAGCCCAGAAAAAGTTCATCTTAATGGTGCGCAAAGTACGGCGCGCCAAATGGATTGCCGTGACAATTTCTCGCAAATCGCCGCGCATCAAAATCACTTCACCCGCCTCAATCGCAATATCTGTTCCTGTCCCAATCGCAATGCCGACATCCGCTTGTGCCAAGGCAGGCGCATCATTAATCCCGTCGCCCACAAAAGCCACTTTTTTACCCTGCTTTTGTAGTTTTTGAATATACTGTGCCTTATCTTCAGGCAAGACTTCTGCAACGACTTGGGTAATGTCCAATTGACGCGCAATAGCATGCGCTGTATGTTGATGGTCGCCTGTCAATAATCCCAATTCAAGCCCCAGTTTACGCAAGGCATGTAAAGCTTGAGTCGCTTCTAATTTAATCGGGTCGTTCACCGCCAATACTGCAAACAATTCGCCCTCTAACGCCGCATAAATCGGGGTTTTAGCTTCTTTAGTCCAGGTTTCTACATAACAAGTACTAAATGATAAATCAATATCTAATTGCCGCAAATAACGATCCGCGCCCACATGTAAAGTTTTACCCTCAATTTGTGCTGTTGCCCCAAAACCTGTTTTTGATTGAAAATTCTGCACGGGCAATAGTTTCAACTTGCAAGCTTTGGCTTTATTTACAATCGCTTGCCCAAGAGGATGTTCGCTTTTCTTTTCCACACTGGCGATATAGCGCAATACTTCGGATTCTTCCATATTGCTAAAGACTTGCATGTCAGTGAGTTCGGGTAAGCCTTTGGTGAGCGTTCCCGTTTTGTCAAACACCACCGTGTCCACACTTGCCAAGGTTTCCAAAGCTGAACCGCGTCGGAATAAAATTCCCAATTCTGCGGCTTTGCCCGTAGCTGCCATGATGGCGGTGGGGGTGGCTAAACCCATCGCACAAGGGCAGGCGATGACTAACACGCTAATCATCGCAACAAAAGCGTAATTTAAGGCAGGCGCGTGGGCAAAAATCAGCCACAGCACAAAAGTCAGTAGCGCGGCAATAATCACCATCGGCACAAAATAGGCGGCAATTTTATCCGCTAATTGCTGAATCGGCGGTTTGCCTGCTTGGGCGGTTTCGACTAATTTCACAATACGCGCCAACACACTGGCTTCACCGACATGGGTCGCTCGTAAAGTGAACGCGCCTGTTTTATTAATCGTGCCACCAATCACCGCATCGCCCGTGGTTTTGACCACAGGAATTGGCTCGCCGGTAATCATCGCTTCATCGACGTAACTTTCACCCAACACCACAATGCCATCGACGGGCACGCATTCCCCAGGGCGCACATTGATTAAATCATTGGGCACGACGCTGTCGATGGGAATTTCAATTTCTACATCGTCGCGTAACACTTGCGCGGTTTTCGCTTGTAATTTCAAAAGCTTTTTAATTGCAGACGAAGTTCGTCCTTTGGCAAGGGCTTCTAAATATTTGCCTAATAAGACCAGAGAAATAATCGTGCCTGCGGCTTCAAAATAGCTGTGGGCTGTACCTTCGGGAAATATTTGTGGGATAAGTAAGGATAAGACGGAATAGCAAAACGCGGCACTTGTGCCCAACATCACTAAGGTGCTCATGCCCAGACTGCCACTGCGGATTTCTGCCCAGCCTTGTTGATAAAAACGTTTGCCTGCGTACAACACGGGTAGCACTAATAAAGCTTCTAAACTGTGCCACACCGTCATTGGCAGCCAACTGTGCATGGCGTGCATTAAACGCTCGGAAAACATCGGCGGCATTGCCACTAATAACAAGGGCACAGTAAATCCCAAGGCGAGGAATAATTGTTGCCGTAATTTGTCTAATTCATGGGCGCGTGCGCTGGATTCGTCGGAAACTTCTGCATCGATGTCGTCCGCCCCGAGTTCACAACCCAATTCACGAAGCTGGGCTTTAATACGCGGTAAACTCAGCATTGTGGGTAAAAATTGCACGCGAGCAAGTTTGTCGCTGATTTCCACCGCAATCATGCCGTCTAAAGCTTGTAAAATTTTTTGAATTTGTCTCACGTCCACGATGTCGCTCATCGTAAGAATCGGAATTTCCAGTTGCACGCTCACCGCAGGATGGCCGCTATTTTTCAGTGCGTTGAGCATGGTGGATAAAACAAATTCATTCGGGGTGTATTCAATGCTGGCGGTTTCGGTGGCAAAGTTGACGCTGGCATTATTGATGCCGTGCTGCGCTTGTAATACGCTTTCCACCTTGGCGACACAATTCGCACAGCTCATACCCTGTACTGCAAACCGAAGTTCCTGTTCCATGCCTGTTATCCTTTATGAAAATGGGGACTCACTAATTTATGTATATTAACCTGAGTACGCCGAAAAATCCTTAAAAAATAATGGCGTGTAAAGAAACCTCTGATGTTACCTACGCGTTAAAGTCAGGGTTTGAACGCAAGTTTAAACAAAGCTTTTTCCACAAAAGGATGAAGCCTTTGTAAAAATCATTGAGATTGGGAAGCAGATGAGGTGTAGATAGCAATAAACAGTTAAGGACTTTAGCTGTTATTTCTTGTCTGAAATCAGAATTAAGCAGGATGAGGGTTTAATCCTATTAATTCTGATTCAGACAATCCTTAGTTCTGTAACACTCCCTAAAATAGAAATGCTATATCTACATAAATTCCATAACGATTTGATTCTAAAATAAATTAACAAACTTGGGAACTTGGTAATATATTGATTTAAAAAGTTATTAAAAATAGGTAGATAGCTATGTTTGCTATATACGGATTACTGGTTTTAATGTTTAATTTTTAGCCCCCTAGACAGTTAGGGGGCGCAGTCAAATTTAACTAAGCCGCCATGCCCGAATGCCGTAATAAGGCATCAATCTTGGGTTCTCTGCCACGAAATGCCACAAATAACTGCATGGGATGCGCCGAGCCGCCTTTTTCTAAAACTGAATGCAGGAATTGCAAACCCGTGGCGCGGTCGAAAATGCCCTGTTCTTCAAACTTGGAAAACGCATCCGCAGACAATACTTCCGCCCATTTATAACTGTAATAACCCGCCGCATAACCGCCCGCAAAAACATGTCCAAAACTGTGTTGAAAACGATTAAAACTCGGCGGAATTAATACCGCAACTTGTTGACGCACTTCATCTAATAAATGTTGAATATCGATATTCGGCACATATTCATAATGCAAACGGAAATCGAACACCGCAAATTCCAACTGACGCAACATAAATAAACCTGATTGGAAATTCTTTGCGGCAATCAATTTGTTAAATAAATCTTCAGGCAAAGTTTCGCCCGTTTGATAATGCCCTGAAAATAAATCTAAAGCCTCACGTTCCCACGCCCAATTTTCCATAAATTGGCTAGGCAATTCGACCGCATCCCACAATACTCCATTAATCCCCGATACAGGCGCGTAATTCACACGGGTCAACATGTGGTGCAAGCCATGCCCAAACTCATGAAACAGCGTGATTAATTCGTTATGAGTCAATAAAGAGGGGGTGTCGCCCACGGGTGGGGTGAAATTGCAATTGATATACGCCACGGATAATTGCAAGGTGTTGGCGGCAAATTTGCGCACGCGACATTCACCCATCCATGCACCGCTGCGTTTGCCACGGCGGGCAAATACGTCTAAATAAAATTGTCCGCAGATTTCGCCCTTGGCATCAAACACTTCAAAAAACTTTACATCAGGATGCCAAACATCAACATCTTTACGTTCTAAAATTGTGATGCCATACAAGCGATTGACCACTTCAAATAAGCCAAACAGCACTTTTTCAAAGGGGAAATAAGGGCGTAATTCTTCTTGAGAAATCGAGTAACAATGCTGCTTAAGCTTTTCAGAATAATAA
>JBDLSS010000112.1:0-6325 GCA_039799345.1 Pseudomonadota bacterium | reverse complement strand
TTGTCCAACACCGTTTGTTCCATCGTGGCTTTATAGGTTTTCAAACGGGTACGCACATCGGGCAATTTCACCGCGACAATTTGCGCGGCTAATAAACCTGCATTTTTTGCATTATTAATCGCCACCGTTGCCACAGGCACGCCCGCAGGCATTTGTACGATAGATAATAAAGAATCTAAGCCATTCAAACTCGAGGTTTTTACAGGCACACCAATCACTGCCAAAGGCGTGAGTGCAGCCACCATACCTGGTAAATGTGCCGCCCCGCCTGCGCCTGCAATAATCACTTCTAAACCGCGTTCTTCCGCCGATTGTGCATATTTAAACATGCGGGCAGGGGTGCGATGTGCGGAAATAATGGTTAATTCATAAGGCACTTGTAACTCGTCCAAAATCCGTGCCGCCTCTTGCATCACGGGCAAATCGGAGTCACTTCCCATAATAATGCCGACGATTGCTTTCATCTAATTTCCTTTATGGTCTGAAACCTTCCTTTTAGGAGGATAGTTCAATTGTTCCAATATGCATTAGGGTGTGTCATCAATTAAGTTTTAACTGCGCCCCAACTCCCTAAAGAGGGCTAAACCTTAAAAGCAGCCCCTAAATCCCTTAAAGGGGACTTTAAACATTAAACAAATTGTTTGTGTTTAGCCCCCTTTAGGGGGTTGGGGGCTTCTTTAAAGCTTTTTAAACGCGCTACTTTCTGTTAAAACTTAATTGATGACACGCCCTAGCATGTTATCATTTTCGGTAAACTCTGCGTTTACGGAGAGCTAATCCACCGAGCTTTATCTGTCGGTGGATGGGTCACTCGACAGATGAGTCTGGATTGAAACTGCTTTGATTTTTAGACGGTTTTTGATGCGGTACATTTTTTCCATGGCTTGTGATAAGTCTTTATCGACAATGGTGATATGTCCCATTTTTCTAAACGGTTGTGTGGTGGGCTTGCCATAAAGATGAAAAGCAAGCCCTTCAATCGCTAAAGCTTCGTGCAAACCTTCAATCAACGGCTCGCCCGAATACCCCGCTTCCCCTAATAAATTCAACATCACCGCAGGCATTAATAAAGTGGTCGCGCCCAAGGGCAAACCTGCGACCACGCGGATTAATTGCTCATATTGACAAGTAATGCAGGCTTCAATGGTGTAATGTCCCGAATTATGCGGGCGTGGCGCAATTTCATTCACCAAAACTTTGCCATCTGAAGTCAGAAACATTTCCACCCCAAAAATACCCACACCGTTTAAAGCTTCAACCGCATGAATGGCAACTTGTTTCGCTTGTGCAGTGAGTTCGGGGGAAATATTGGCAGGCGCGGCAACGATGTCGCAAATATTGGTTTTATCATCAAACAGCATTTCGACCACGGGATAACAGGCAATTTTGCCGTGTTGGTCACGGGCAACCATCACCGCCAGTTCTTTTTCAAAAGGAATAAAGGCTTCTAAATAAAAGGGTTGCGGCAAGGCATTTTCAAAATCTGCCGCACTGCGTAAGATTTGCACGCCTTTACCGTCATAACCGCCTTTACGGGCTTTTTGCACCACGGGAAAGGAAAGTTTGGCAATATTTTCGGCGGTGACTTCGTCAAAAGGCAAACAAGGGGCAACAGGCACATCATGTTGTTCTAATGCCTGTTTTTGCAATAATTTATCTTGAATGATTTCTAATAATTCGGGCGCGGGAAAAATCTGTTTTCCCTCAGCTGCCAAAGATTTTAGCGTGGCGGTGTCGATGTGTTCCACTTCAAAAGTGAGCACGTCACAGCACTCTGCCAAGGCGCGAATTTTATCAGCTTCATATAATCCCCCCACAATTTGCACATCAGCAACATGCGCGGCGGGACAATTCGGAGTTGGGTCTAATACCGCTACATAAAAGCCCATTTGTTTGGCTATCTGGGACATCATTTTGCCCAGTTGTCCACCGCCAATAATGCCGATTTTAAGCATAGGGTAGGGAAAAATATCACGCTGCATAGGCTGCCCTTAACAAAATAGGTAAATATAGCGGAATTCGGGGTATTTAGACAAGCAAAAATTTAGCCATGCTCGAAAAACACGAGATTAATAGTAAAATCAAGTTAATATCGTTGGAATAAGGCGGGGGAGTAAGTCAAGGATTTCAGTCATGATGTTACATAATAGATGAACGCATATATTGCTCTAACTTATTATTATAAAAGCATTTATTTGTACAGCGATTATTATCAATCGCCTAATTCTGTAGATTAAGCTTCAGATAATCAAGGTGAAACTAACAGATTTAAGTGAAATGTACGTTTATAGTGCTGCAAGCAGTTGGTATCTTGGAAAGAATATGCTTAAATTAACAGTATCATTGCACTGTTACCAAACACTGCTAAAAATACAGCGACCAATAAATTTAGTGTGTGCTCGTCTTAGGTAGGGAACGCTCCCTGAATCGTTAGCTCCTTGTTTGCAGCTAATGCGCTGGGATGAGTGCGCCTATTAAATTTCTTGGTGTGATGTTTTTTAAGTTATACCGAGGAAAACCTGATGATTACCAACCTAATAGAGGAATTTGAGTCTCGCGTCAGTGCCTTAGAGCGGGAACAAGTACGTCAACAAACAGACTTAGAAGGTTTACAAGACTTAAACACAATTTTACATCTTGAGAAAGAAGTCAATGCGAGCACCAGTTTTTTAGAAATTGAGAGTGAAGAATCCCTGATTCTTGCCCCAGAAACCGAAACTCTCACAGCTGTCAAATCGGTGACACAAGGCTGTTTTGCGGTGTGCTTGATGTTTAATCAACAATCCCCTTCGGAATGGTCAGAAGATACCAGTGGGTGGCGCATTGCTCATCACGGAATGCATTTCACGGATTATCAGCAAGCTCTGCATTGTGCTGAAAAACTGCGTAGCCGTTTCCCTGATTATCCAATTGAAGTTCGAGAAGTGAATATTTAAACACCGCGAGTCCTTCGCAACCTGACAGCCTATCACATCTGTCAGGTGACTGAAGATCATTTCGTGGTAAACGTATACACCCCATCCCAATCTAAACTGGGCGGATTTTCTATAAAATAATCTACCCGTTCTGCATAAATTTTATATAACAAACGCTGTGGATGCTCAGCACGCAATTGTGCAAACTGCGCCTTTGCCTTACGCCATTGCTGACGACGATAGTCTTCTAAAGCATGGTGATAAATAGCTAATTCGTTGAGCTCTTCAAGACTCACCTGTAATTCACGTCCCAAAGGTTCAAAAATTGCCACAGGACGATCCTTTCCTTTAACCCGTACACAATCTAATTCACGATACACAAAATGGGGAGCTGCATTTTTAGTGGTTTCACTGACAATAATTTGAACACCATATTGTTTAGTAATCCCTTCCAAACGTGAGCCTAAATTCACCGCATCCCCGAGCACGGTATATGCCATGCGAAACTCCGATCCCATGTTGCCGACACTCATGCTGCCCGTGTTTAAACCCACCCCGATTTTAATTTCAGGCCAGCCTTTTTCTTTGAAAATCGGCTGCATTTCGTGCAAGCGCGCAATCATCGCAAGCCCCGCTTCAAGCGCGTGTTCCGCGTGTGCAGCATCATGCAAAGGTGCACCCCAGAATGCCATAATCGCATCGCCCATATATTTATCAATCGTGCCACGATGTTCATGAATAATTCGCGTCATGGGGGTGAGAAATTCATTCATCAGAGCCGACAATTCTTTAGGATTTAAGCCTTCTGAAATCGTGGTGAAACCGCGTACGTCAGAAAACAGCACCGTCATTTCTCGGCTTTCACCTTCCATCGAGAAATCATTACCCAAATTCTTGCTCATTTCATCCACCAACTCAGGGGGAATATATTGCCCAAATAATTTGGTTAAATGACGTTTCCCTGTGGATTCAACGAAGTAACCGTAAGACATGTTGAATAAAAATAAGCTTAAAATCAGTAATAAAGTACTCGCAAGTGGCAACACTAAATTCAGCTGCACCCAAATTGCTAAATTGAGCCACACCACGCTACCCAAGACCGCTGCTGTACCCAATGTCGCAGTTAACGGACTGAATAAGGGTAGGAAGGTAATCATCACCAGCCCAATGCTGAGTAATAATAAAACCTCCATGCCTTGAATATACGCAGGATTATCCATAATGCGACTGTCCAAAATTCCCGCAATTAAGTTGGCGTGAATTTCAACGCCGGGATAAATGCTTTCGACGGGGGTGGCGCGTAAATCGAGCAAACCTTGTGCAGTTGTGCCCAATAATACAATTTTATTATTCAGTAATTCAGGCTTGGCGACTTTGCCTTGAAACACGTCGGCGGCTGAAATATAGGTGAAACTGTGATGTTTGCCGCGATAAGGCACGAGTGCTTGAATATAACGATCTACGGGAATTCTGCGGTTTTGTAGGATTAAGCTTTCCAAACTCAAATAACCGTCGGGCGTTTGTTGAACATTCATTTCAATTTGCGGCATTCCCAACGCGACCCGCGTCACTGCCAAAGACAGTGATTCATACAATTGATTTTTATAGCCGTATAACATCGGGACGCGGCGCACAATCCCGTCGCTGTCGGTGGAAGAATTAAAATGTCCCGCGCTGCTGGCACTGAGTTGAAATATCGGTAAATTTGCCACAAAACCATTGGCTTCAATACGGCTTAAATTGACCTCAGCTAACTGTTCTTGAGGAATCACAGGCGCGGGCAGTTTACCAATTTCAGCATCTTGCAAAGTTTCTAGCGCGTTGGTGAAGGTATATCCCAACACAATTCGCCGATTACGCATACTGTCGGCAAGCCGTGCATCATAATCTAGGGTATTACGTAAAGTATTCAGGGTTTCTTGAAATTGCGGCAAATGTTTTAAATTATTGCGCCCCAATTCTTCCAACTTTTTCAACCCAGAACTTTCATCTGCTTCTGCAAATACCACGTCAATGCCTAAGACATCAACGTGATATTTATCAAATAAGTTATCGAATAATTGGCTGATTACTTTGCGATTCCACGGCCAACGACCCATTTCGCTAAGACTTTTCTCATCAATATCCAAAACTACCACACGGCTATCGACCCCTTGCGGTATGGTGATTTCAAGCCGTGCGTCATAGGCTTTCATTTCGAGTTCTTCGATAAAACTCCATTCCCAGATTTTGCTGGCATGGGCAACGAAAAACAGCAGCACGCATAAACTAAATGCACTCCGTAGTGCATGACGCTTGATTGAAAGCAGCAGGTTTTTGAGTATCATCGTTCAGTTAAAAAATAATTCAGCAAGGGCAATACCAGGATCGGGAGCACGCATAAAGGCCTCACCCACGAGAAAACTGTGCACGCCTGCGCCGCGCAAACGTCTGACATCCTCAGGGGTTAAAATGCCACTTTCGCTGACCACGGTGACCTCGGGCGGTACTTGGGCGAGTAATTCTAAAGTGGTTTCTAAGCGGGTTTCAAAACTGCGTAAATTACGGTTATTAATGCCAATCATTGGCAAATTTAACGCTAAACCACGTTCTAATTCTTCAGCATCATGCACTTCAATTAACACATCCATATTTAAATGGGTGGCTAAGCCCGTTAAATCTTGCAATTGCGCATCGCCCAAAGCGGCAACAATTAATAAAACACAATCCGCGCCCAAAGCACGCGCCTCATAAATTTGATAAGCATCAATCACAAAATCTTTGCGTAAAATTGGCAATTCGCAGGCGGCACGGACTTGTTGTAAGTATAAATCTGAACCTTGGAAAAAATCTTGGTCAGTGAGCACGGATAAACACGCGGCTTGATGTTGGGCATAACTGTGGGCAATTTCCACAGGCTGAAAATTTTCCCGCAACACGCCTTTACTGGGGGAGGCTTTTTTAATTTCTGCAATCACAGCGGCTTGCTGCTGTTTGATACGGGCTTCAATGGCATGGACAAAACCACGCGGCGCGGGCGTATCTGCTGCTTTTTGACTGATGGCGCGTAAGGAAACTTGTTCACAACGGGCGGTGATTTCTTCAACTTTGCGGCGCAGAATTTTCTTTAAAATATCAGGGGTATTGACTTGCATTGATTTATGATCCGTAAAAGTGAACCGAAGCCCCCAACCCCCTAAAGGAGGCTTTAAAGAAGCCCCTAAATCCCCTACAGGGGACTTAAAACCGCTTTAATTTTTGTTTTTAGCCCCCTTTAGGGGAGGGCTAAATCATTAACGGTTATTTACTTTAAGAACAATAGGTTACATACACTTTGCTATTTATCGCTGTTTTTCTATTTTCTGTTTTGATAAGTTTGACCAGCTAATTTTCTCTTTCGTGAAAATTACAGGGCTGTTTTTAGTTGCAAT
>JBDLSS010000111.1:0-13721 GCA_039799345.1 Pseudomonadota bacterium | reverse complement strand
TGCTTGCCGCTAGAAGGTAATTCTTCTGCAAATGCAACGGACGTTCCCATTAAAGCAACACCTAAAGTGGTTGCAACAAACAAATTTTTCATCGTAACTTCCTCTGTTAAAACGGATGGAGACTATTTAGTCTGCAATGATGTCTCTACATAATCCTTAAAGACGCTTAGAAGCCTATCACACTCATCAGTTCATTAATAGGGGTTGGGGAAATGTTGACTATTTTGAATAAATTAAAATAGTTACATCCTAATTTTACCCTGCAAAAAACTCCCCAATTTTTCACCACTAAAATAGGTAGTTACCGTATCAGCAAACCTTTTAGGATAAAGTGGCAACGAGTTTTTTGATACGGGATTTTTGCACTCAAATATCTTTGTGATGTGGATGCGGAAAGCGATCCAATACGTCATAAACGCTTCAAAAATGAACTACGGTTTGTCGCCAGAGAAATTTCACACCAATCTCTGCCCCAAAATTTGCTATGATTAAACATTTTTCTTAAGCAACCAAAAAGAGGGCATCTATGTACTATCAGGGCGGTATTGCGCTTTCAAACTTTCGTCGTGATAAACTCCTTACCACACTCCCCACGCTGCAACAGCTAGATGCTCGCTATCTTTACTTTGTCGAACTCCACGCACCCCACATCTGCCTGCTTGAGGACGAACAACAACGCCTCCTCGCCTTATTGCCAGAAAGTTCGCCAAACTCACTGAATTTAAACGCAGGGCAATATTTGCTGGTTTTACCGCGTTTTGGCACGATTTCCCCGTGGTCAAGCAAAGCCACCGATATTGCTCATGTTTGCGGACTCAATAAAATCAATCGCTTAGAACGTGGCATTCTGTGGCAATGGCAAAGCAAGCACGCGTTAAATGAAACCGAATTAGCCCAACTTGCCAGCCAATTACACGACCGCATGACCGAAACCGTGAGCGATGATTTAGCCCACACAGAACACGCCTTATTCAAACACAACAGCGCGGGCAAATTACGGGTTATCCCCTTGTTAGAACAAGGAAAACAAGCCTTAGTCGATGCCAACAAAACCCAAGGTTTAGCTTTGTCTGACGAAGAAATTGATTATTTAGTCGCCAATTTCACCACCTTACAACGCAATCCCAGCGATGTCGAATTAATGATGTTTGCCCAAGCCAATTCCGAACATTGCCGCCACAAGATTTTTAATGCGGAATGGGTGATTGATGGGGAAACTCAGCTAAATTCCTTATTTGGCATGATTCGCCACACCCATGCCACCCACCCCGGCGAGGTGATTTCTGCCTATCACGACAATTCAGCGGTCATCAATGGGTTTGAAGCCGAGCGTTTAGTGCGAGACCCTAAAACTCAGCAGTATCATTATGTTAAAGAAGATACCGCGATTTTAATGAAAGTCGAAACCCACAATCACCCCACCGCAATTGCCCCATTCGCAGGCGCAGCCACAGGTTCGGGCGGTGAAATTCGAGACGAAGGCGCAACTGGACGCGGCGCAAAACCGAAAGCAGGTTTAAGCGGCTTTTCCGTCTCCAATTTGTGCATTCCCGACGCGCCACAGGCTTGGGAAAATGAATACGGCTCGCCCAACCGCATCGCCAGTGCCTTACAAATCATGCTGGAAGCCCCGCTGGGCGCGAGCGCGTTTAACAATGAATTCGGTCGCCCTGCCTTGTGCGGCTATTTCCGCAGTTTTGAACAAACCGTCAATGGCAAACGTCGGGGCTACCACAAACCCATCATGATTGCAGGCGGTTTGGGCAATATTCGCCCCGTACACGTCGCCAAAAACACCATTCCCGAAGGCGCAGCTTTAGTGGTTTTGGGCGGGGCGGCGATGTTAATCGGTTTGGGCGGCGGCGCAGCCTCTTCGGTGGCAGTCGGACAAAGTAGCGAAAACTTAGACTTTGCCTCAGTACAACGTGGAAATCCTGAAATGGAACGCCGTTGCCAAGAAGTGATTGATGCTTGCTGGCAACGCGGTAGCGAAAACCCAATCATTTCCATCCATGACGTGGGCGCAGGCGGCTTGTCTAATGCCTTGCCAGAATTGGTGAATGACAGCGCACGCGGCGCAAAATTCGATTTGCTGGCAATTCCCAGCGATGATCCCAGTTTATCGCCGATGGAATTGTGGTGCAACGAATCGCAAGAACGTTATGTGCTCGCGATTGCGCCTGAAAACTTGCCCTTATTTGAAGCCTTATGTGAGCGCGAACGCTGTCCTTATGCGGTTTTGGGCACGGCAACCCAAGCCCGCCATTTGCATTTGGACAAAGCGGAAGAAGCGATTATTGATATGCCTTTATCGGTGTTATTAGGCAAACCGCCAAAAATGCGCCGAGAAGTGCAACATATAACCCCCACTAAACAAGCACTGAATCGTCAACCCATTGAATTATATGATGCGATTAAGCGCGTGCTGCATTTACCCACGGTGGCAGATAAACGCTTTTTAATCACCATTGGAGATCGCAGCGTTGGCGGCTTAAGCGTGCGTGACCAGATGGTTGGCCCTTGGCAAGTAGCGGTTGCAGATTGTGCCGTGACCGCCACCAGTTTTCACAGCCACACGGGCGAGGCGATGGCGATGGGCGAACGTGCACCGATTGCCTTGTTAAATCCTGCGGCTTCGGGACGGATGTCGATTGGCGAAGCGATTACCAATATTGCCGCCGCCCCCATTGCTGAGTTGAAAGACATTGTTTTATCTGCAAATTGGATGGCGGCTTGCGGGCAGCCCGGCGAAGATGCTGCCTTGTATGACACCGTGAAAGCGGTCGGTTTGGAGCTGTGTCCTGCGCTGGGGATTAATATTCCCGTGGGCAAAGACTCCTTGTCGATGAACACGGTCTGGGATGAAAAAGCGGTCACTTCGCCCTTATCTTTGATTATTTCTGCCTTCGCCCGCGTCACTGATGTGCGCCAAAGTTTAACCCCACAATTGCACGGTGGTGACACCGCTTTGTTATTGATTGATTTAGGAAAAGGACAAAATCGGCTGGGCGGTTCTGCTTTGGCACAGGTTTATCAACAGCTGGGTGATATTGCGCCCGATGTGGATAATCCTGAAGATTTAAAAGCCTTTTTCTATGCAATTCAGTCGCTTAATCAACAAGGCAAATTGCTGTCTTATCACGACCGTTCCGACGGTGGCGTATTCGTGACTTTGTGCGAAATGGCGTTTGCGGGACATTGTGGGCTGGATGTGCAATTAGACGGGCTGAGCAGCGACAGTTTGGCGGTGTTGTTTAACGAAGAATTGGGCGCAGTGATTGAAGTCGCAGTGAACCAAGTGGAAAGCGTATTGGCGTGGTTTGCAGACAATACCAGTTTAGCAGTGCACCACATTGCAAGCCCGAATAAGACCGATACTTTCAATATTTATCAACAAGATACCTTGTTATTCAGCCAGCCATTGGGACAATTGCATCGCGACTGGAGCGAGACCAGTTATCAATTGCAAAAGCTGCGTGATAATCCCATTTGCGCCCAACAAGAATACGATGCCTTGTTAAATCGTCAAAATTCAGGGCTGTTTTTAGACACTAGTTTCAGCTTATCCGCACCTGCAATTTTGACAACACGTCCGAAAATGGCAATTTTGCGAGAACAAGGGGTGAATGGTCAAACGGAAATGGCTGCCGCGTTTCATCATGCGGGTTTTGACTGTGTCGATGTGCACATGAGTGATATTCTCACGGGGCGCACTTCCTTACAGCAATTTCAAGGTTTAGTGGCATGTGGCGGCTTCTCCTATGGCGACGTGCTCGGGGCTGGCGGCGGTTGGGCGAAATCGATTTTATTCAATTCGCGAGCTGCTGATGAATTTTCCGCATTTTTCCAACGGAATGACAGTTTTGCTTTGGGCGTGTGTAATGGTTGCCAGATGATGGCGCAATTACGCGACATGATTCCGAATGCCAGCCATTGGGCGACGTTTGAACGCAATGCTTCGGAACAGTTTGAAGCGCGAGTGGTGATGGTGGAACTCCCTGATTCACCTTCATTATTTTTGCAAGGCATGGCAGGTTCACGGATTCCGATTGTGGTTTCACATGGCGAAGGGCAAGCGATTTTCCGTGAGGGTCACAGTGCAGAAAGTTTGCTGGCTGAAAAACTGGTGGCGATGCGTTATGTGGATAATGCGGGCAAAGTCACGGAAACCTATCCTGCAAATCCCAATGGTTCGCCTTTGGGAATTACGGGATTAACCACGCCTGACGGTCGTTTCACGATCATGATGCCACATCCTGAACGGGTGTTTTTAACGCAACAATTCTCTTATTTGCCAAAGACTTGGCAGTCAAAAGAAAGTCCTTGGATGCAGATGTTTTGGAATGCGAGAAAGTGGGTGGGATAGTTTGCCGCTAGGTTCGTAATGAGAAAAGCCTCTCTTTAATTTGGAGGGAGGCTTTTTGATTTTTGCACTAAATATTTGAATTTAAAGATAAATAATTAATTTTTAAAATCCCCTTTAGGAAATTTTCGCCTCCTTCAGAACCTTAGGGCGTGTCATCAATTAAGTTTTAACTGCGCCCCAACTCCCTAAAGAGGGCTAAACCTTAAAACCAGCCCCTAAATCCCCTAAAGGGGAGGGCTTAATCATTATCGTTATTTCATTTATAGAACATTAGGTTAAGCTACTTTTTACTTTTTCTTTTTGAGGCTATTAGAAAAAACTCACTGGGCTGTACACTTTTTCTTAAGAGCCGTGTAACTTGTCGCATAGTCTGTTTTATGATGTTGTATCATATAGTTATGATACAGTTAAAATATAACTATTGACTTTCATAAAAACATTACAACTAAAAACAGCCCTGTAATTTTCACGAAAGAGAAAATTAGCTGGTCAAACTTATCAAAACAGAAAATAGAAAATAGAAAAACAGTAATAAATAGCAAAGTGTATGTAACCTATTGCTCTTAAAGTAAATAACCGTTAATGATTTAACCATCCCCTTTAGGGAGGTTGGGGGCGCAGTTAGCCCTTAGCCCACCCCGATTTTCACGCCCACCTTGTTAAAAAGGGACTCTCTTATGAACGAAGTCATACCGCCTTCCCCGATTCTTCCAGAACGCCCCAAACGCCGTCGTGGCATTTATTTACTGCCCAATTTATTCACCACCGCCGCCCTATTTTCAGGCTTTTATGCCATTATCAAAGGCATGAATCACCAATTTGAAGCCGCCGCAATTGCGATTTTTATCGCGATGATTTTAGACGGCATCGATGGGCGCGTGGCACGTTTGACCAATACCCAAAGCGAATTCGGGGCAGAATATGACAGCTTATCCGACTTGGTGTCATTCGGACTTGCGCCCGCGCTGGTGATGTACACATGGACTTTATCGACCTTGGGAAAAGTCGGCTGGTTGGTTGCGTTTATTTACACCGCCGCCACCGCCTTACGCTTGGCACGCTTCAACGTACAAATCGGCAAAGTTGACAAAGCCTATTTCCAAGGCTTACCCAGCCCCGCCGCCGCCGCCGTGATGGCAGGTTTAGTGTGGTTTTGCGACGAAACCCATATCGAACCCGGTAGCATCGTGTATTTAAATTTACTGTTGACCTTGGGCACAGGCTTATTAATGGTCAGTAATATTCGCTATCGCAGTTTCAAAGACTTGAATTTAAAAGGCAAAGTGCCATTTTTTGCGATTCTTGCGATTGTGCTGTTATTCGTGGTGATTTCCAGCAATCCCCCCACGGTATTATTTGGCGCATTTCTAATTTATGCCTTGTCTGGCGTGGTCAGCAGCAGCCTTCAGCTCTATCGCAGACGACGCGCCAAAACCGTCAGTAATTAGCTTATATCAAAGACTTGCGAGATTAATTTACATACAATAATCTCGCTCCGCCTCCCCTTCTTTTAGGCAATAGCCTGCGGTCAGATTTTTTTCTATGATTTATATTAATAATTTATCCCTGCAACGTGGCACTAAAGTATTGTTTGCAAATGCAAATTTAACTTTATATGCACATCAAAAAGTCGGATTTATTGGCGCAAATGGCAGCGGCAAATCTAGCTTATTTGCCTTGTTTCGCAACGAGTTACATTTAGACCAAGGCAGTTTAGAACTGCCCCCAAAATTAGTGATTGCCCACGTTGCCCAAGAAACCCCGCCCGTTTCCATGTCTGCTTTAGAATATGTGTTAGATGGCGATCGCGAATTACGAGCAATTGAAGCTGAATTATTACAAGCGCAAGCCGCCGATGATGGAATGTGGGAAGCGCGTTTACATGCCGAGTTTGATGCAATCGATGGCTACACCGCCCGCGCCCGCGCCGCCCAATTGTTAGACGGTTTAAGCTTCGCACCGCACGAACAAGAAAAACCTGTAAATACTTTTTCAGGCGGCTGGCGAATGCGTTTAAATCTCGCGCAGGCGTTAATGTGCCGCTCCGATTTATTGCTGCTCGACGAACCGACTAACCACTTGGATTTAGACGCAGTGCTGTGGTTGGAACAATGGCTGAGTCGTTATCAAGGCACGCTATTATTGATTTCACATGACCGCGATTTTCTCGATACCGTGATTGACAGCATTGTGCATGTCTATGATAAACAACTGACTTTTTACAGCGGCAATTACGAAGCCTTTGAACGCCAACGCGCGGCAAATTTAGCCCTGCAACAATCCGCCTATGATCGCCAACAACGCGAAATTGCGCACATTCACTCCTTTGTGGAACGTTTCCGTTATAAAGCCAGCAAAGCCAAACAAGCCCAAAGTCGGATTAAAGCATTGGAACGTATGGAATTAATCGCGGCAGCTCACGCGGATTCACCGTTTCAATTTGCCTTTCCTGAACCTGTGAGCACGCCAACTTGTTTACTGGATTTAGATAAATGTGACATTGGCTACGGTGAAAATGTCATTTTAAAACAAGTCAGTTTTAGTATTGGCAGCGGCGCACGCATTGGTTTATTGGGCGCGAATGGTGCAGGGAAATCAACTTTAATTAAATTACTCTCAGGGCAACTGCAGCCACTGACAGGAAAATTAAGCGAAGGCAAAGATTTACGCATTGGCTATTTTGCCCAGCATCAGCTTGAACAATTGCGCCCTGACGACAGCGCGTTTAAACATGTGCAGATGCTTGATCCGCTGGCGACTGAACAAGCAGTGCGTAATTTTTTGGGCGGTTTTGGTTTTGTGGGTGACAAAGCTCTCGAACCGATTGCGCCGTTTTCGGGCGGTGAAAAAGCGCGACTTGCTCTCGCTTTGTTGGTTTGGCAGCGTCCAAATCTACTATTATTAGATGAACCGACTAACCATTTAGATTTGGATATGCGTGACGCGCTGAGTATGGCGTTGCAAGATTATGTCGGCGCAATGGTTTTGGTTTCTCACGACCGCCACTTAGTGCGCAGCACCACCGATCAATTGTGGTTAGTCGCGCAAGGTATGGTCAAAGCTTTTGAAGGTGATTTGGATGATTATCGGCAATGGTTGTTAAATTATCGGGCGGAACAGCGCAGTGAACAACGCGGCGAGCCACCTGTGAATAAACAACTTAAAAAACAGCAGGATGCTCAACAACGTGAACAGCGTAAAGTTTTACAAAACCGTTTAAAACAGTTGGAAAAAGAACTCGAAAAATTAGGGATCGAGAAGAAAAGCTTAGAAACTTTTTTGGCAAATCCTGACAACTATCATGACCAGCAAAAACTGCATACCACCATGCAGCGTCAAACTGAGGTAACTACCCAATTGGCACATGTTGAAGAAACTTGGTTAGAAGTTACTGAAACCTTGGAACATCTCAGCACTGCCTGTTCTTAATCCACCACTCTAATCTAAATAGGTATTTGATCATGTTAAATGAATCGACTATTGCCCTCATCAAAGCAACTGCACCCGTAATTCGTGATCATGGCGAAGCCATCACCACTCGCATGTATGAGATTTTATTTGAGAAATATCCTCAAACGAAGCCTTTATTTGCTCGCGCTCCAAAAAATCAGCCGCAGATTTTAGCACGCTCGATTATGGCATATTGCGAACACATTGATAATTTGGATGGACTAAAAGGTGCGATTGAAAAAATTGCACACAAGCATGTCGATACGGATGTGCATGCGGGCTATTATCCGATGGTGGGACATTCGTTATTGCAAGCGATTAAAGAAGTTTTGGGCGATGCCGCAACTGATGAGATTGTAAATGCGTGGAAAGATGCGTACTTTTTCTTAGCAGATGTGCTGATCAATCGTGAACACCTGTTGTTTACGGAAAAGAAGAAACAGCCTCTTGTAACAGAATAATAAGCTTATTTAAAATAAGTGGTTAATAACAAACCGTTCAGATTTAAAGGGCTGAGCGGTTTTTTTAAAAGAAGCCCCAACGTTCTATAGAGGAAGAGTTGGTTTATAAACTCAGCATTTCCTTGAAAGGGTGAAGGCTTCTTTTAGAAAGCGCAGTTTACTTATTCCAAATCTGCCAATAAACTTGATAACTCAGTAAAAATTTCTGACTTCGGATCAACTTTGCCTTTGATATATTGTAATAACATCACCACTTCGACTTCTTCATCCAGTTCCAAATAACATTCAAATACGTTTTTCACCACATAGGCTAAACGGTCGTCTAAAGCAGGTTCATCGATGATTTGTTTAATCCGCGCCAACAAATCCACGTCTTCAGTCAGAATATATCCCAAGGCAAATGCGGTGACTAATACACCGGGGTCACTGTCTGCATAAAGCATCGGCAACTTTTCGATCATGTCTTCACCGACTAAGTCATAGTAAACATTCGCTGCATACATCCGAATCAAGGGCTTTGGACTTTGTAAACATTGTTCAATATCCACAGTATGATCCACTAACATAAAATCCCCAATCAACTCGATGGCTTCAATTTGAATTAATTCTGAAGGCGAATTTAAGTATTCGCTTAATTTTGGAGTAATATTTGGCAAGTCGACAGTATCCGCTGTGCTGAGCATGTCGACAATTTCCATTTCTTCTTCTTCTTCAATATCCATGACCCTATCCTGTGTAATTAAAATACGGGGCTATCTTCGTGAACGCACAGTATATAGGAATGTAGGGATTAGGTGACAGCTTGATTAGCTCTGTGCAGTGTAAGTGCAGATAAAAGTAATGCCAAACTTTTTAATTCTGAAAATCTTTGCCGTGCTCGTATTACTCAAAACTTTGGGAGTTACGCAGTTGAATCGATAAGTATTTGATTTTAATATAAATATTATTATGCAGCGCAAAAAGTTAACTCATTGTAAATAAAAGAATTAGTGTCTCAATTGCGTAAATCCTAAACTTAATGCTTGCAACGCTCAAATATAAGTATGATGATCACACTCATATCCTAAAAAGATAGATTTTTACCTCTCGTGTTTGCCACGGCGAGCACTGTTCATTGAAACAGTATTCACCAGCATTTTTTGGAGAAATTGATATGACAATCAATGTAGTTGGATATGCAGCCCATACGCCTACGGATGATTTGACAGCCTATCATTTTGTACGGCGCGAACCCCGTGCAGACGATGTCGTCATTGAAGTGCTCTATTGTGGGGTTTGTCATTCCGATTTACACAGTGCCCGCAATGATTGGGGTAATGCGATGTATCCTTTAGTTCCAGGTCATGAAATTATTGGGCAGGTGCTTGCTGTTGGAACAGCAGTCACGCGTTTCAAAGTGGGCGATCAGGTGGGTGTAGGCTGTATGGTTGATTCCTGTCAACATTGCGATGCCTGTGAACAAGGACTGGAGCAGTATTGTGAAGCGGGTTCGACCTATACCTACAACGCTTTTGATCGCCATGATAAAAGCCTCACTTTTGGAGGCTATTCCGAAAAAATCGTCGTTTCCGATAAATTTGTTTTAAAAATTCCCGCAGGATTAGACCTTGCAGGGGCAGCTCCGCTGCTGTGTGCAGGCATTACCACATGGTCACCATTACGTCATTGGAAAGTAGGCAAACATAGCAAGGTAGCGGTGATTGGCTTGGGTGGTTTGGGTCACATGGCTCTAAAACTGGGAAAGGCTTTAGGAAGTCACATAACCTTATTCACACGCTCTCCCGGAAAAGAACAGGACGCGCGTAACTTAGGTGCGGATCGGATTGTACTTTCCACTGATGCAGCGCAAATGGCAGCAGTGAGAGGTCAATTTGATTTGATTATTGACACCGTACCCTACGTGCACGACATCAATCCTTATATCCCCACTTTATCTATTGACGGCACATTAGTCTTAGTCGGCTACTTAGGTGGTTTAGACCCAATTTTGAACACCGTACCGCTGATTATGGCACGTAAATCGGTGGCAGGTTCACTGATTGGTGGCATTGCAGAAACACAAGAAATGCTGGATTTCTGTGGCGCACATAATATTACGTCTGACATCGAAATGATTAAGATGCAAGATATTAATGCAGCCTATGAGCGGATGTTAAAAAGTGAGGTGAAATACCGTTTTGTCATCGACATGGCTTCATTGAAAAATGAGGCTATCGTGTAAGTATTGACGATGATCCCTAAAGTATCACCAGTTTTTAGTCATGCTCAGCATAAGAGCCGCTAGGTTTTAAAATCTAGCGGCTCTTATCATCGCAGTCTAACATTAAATTCAGCGTCTAAATTTCCTAAAGGGCATATCAAAAACTAAACATAATTATATTAGTTGTTAAACTTTTTTAGAAAGACAGAGTGAAAATAGCTCGTCTGAACATTGACGCAACTCATGAACCTCAAATCAGAAGCAAGGTTCACACAACTGGATGGTGCAAGGCAACAACCAACGGTTGAGATTTGCGTAATAAGTTTTCAAAATACGCAATATCAGGCAACCATGCCGCTTCTTGTGCATCTTCATATTGAACCTGTACTTTATGCGCAATACCTTGTGGTACCGCATCACCCAACAAATGAATCTCACGTTCTTTCATTGCTAAAGCACGCGGTACATCCGTAGCAAGAAAAGCATAAAACGGCAAAATTTGATTTGCATCTAAACCATATAACACCACAGTGTAATATTCTTTTGCAGTATCTGCAGCCGAAACACCTAAAATTTCTTCTAATGCTAATAAAGGTACGCGCTGATTACGCCATATAAAAATGCCTGCCAACCATGCAGGCTGGTTTTCCATTTTCTCGAGCGCGTTCTGATGCGGCGTAACTTCAGCCACCACCGCACTGGGTAATAAAAACTGTCCCCCTTTGACGGGAATCAGCAGACTACGCACCACATCTTGAACGGACATGTTTTTCTCTAACACGGCACGGCCGCGTTCTCCTTATGCAAAATACAAATTATTATAGAAATGCAGTATTAAGTTTAAACGACAGGCTGCTCCACTTTAGGACGAGCACGTACTTCAGCAAGCAATGCATTGATATTTTCCAACAGCTCAGTTTCGTTAAACGGCTTGCCTAAATAACGATTAATCCCGATTTTTTCAGCACGATCGCGGTGTTTTGTACCTGTACGTGAAGTAATCATAATAATCGGCACGTCTTTCAGATGGATCGTATTGCGCACTTGGGTTGCCAATTCATAACCATCCATGCGTGGCATTTCAATATCCATCAACATTAAATCAGGCGTATGCTCTTGCAATTGTGCAACCGCATCTACCCCATCTTTCGCGGTTAAAACTTCCATACCTTGGCGTTTCAACAAGCGTGCAGTGACTTTACGCACCGTAATCGAGTCATCGACCACCATAATAGTGACGGCGGGCGGCACTTCAACGGTGGTGGTTTCTATCATGCCCAAACTATTTGTCACCGTGACTTCACGGCGGATGGTAGTGTCAGCCCGTGCCAAGGTGGGCACGTCTAAAATCAAGACCACGCGCCCATCCCCAAGAATTGTCGCCCCTGCAATCCAGCGGATATTACTGATTTGCGGTCCTACGGGTTTGACCACAATTTCACGGCTGCCTTCAATTTTATCAACCAACAGCGCAATGCGTCGCTCGGCAACCCGCACCAGCAACATTGGCATTAAACACTTGTCTTGTACGACAGGTCTGCCCAAGCCCAACAGTTCTCCGAGATAGCATAATCTATAATCATTATCCATATAGCTATAATAACGCATATCTTCTTGATTTTGCGGAAGAACCTCTTGTGCAGGCGCACGCAGCACCGCATCCACATTTGCCAAAGGAATTGCCATCGTTTCTTCGCCAAGGTGAACCATCAAAGCTTGGTGAATCGTCAACGACATTGGCAAGCGAATTTCAAACAGCGTGCCTTCACCTGTGCGCGAGTGAATTTGCAATGAGCCGCCCAACTGCTTGATTTCGCTGTTGGCAACGTCCATGCCCACGCCGCGCCCTGAAACCTGAGTAATCGCTTTTGCGGTGCTGAACGCAGGTTCAAGAATAAACTGCATTAAATCTTGATCGCTAATCACGGCACCCGGTTTTAATAATTGACGTTCTTCGGCTTTGGCACGAATCGCGGATAAATTCAAACCTGCGCCATCATCGCCCAGTTTGATAATTAAATCAGTACCTTCGCGCGACAAATCTACGGTAATTTTTGCAGTTTGTGACTTGCCTGCTTGCAGTCGCATCTCAGGCTCTTCAACTCCATGCCCAATCGCATTCCGCAGCATGTGTTCCAACGGCGCAACGATACGATTTAACACCGTGCGTTCAAATTCGATATTTTCCCCATTGATCACAAAATCCACTTGCTTGTGCAATTCGCGAGAAGTCAAACGTGCAATCCGTTGTAAACGTGGGGAAATTCGTGAGAAGGGAATCATGCGAGTGCGCATAATCCCATCTTGCAACTCTGCCCCAATGCGGGTTTGCTGAATCAGCAAGGCATCCATTTGGCGGGTCAGGGTTTTCATGTAATCTTGAATGCTGAGCAAATCGCTCACGGTTTCCATCAAACCGCGAGATAACTGTTGCATCGAGGAAAAACGGTCTAATTCCAGCGGATCAAATTCGTCCTCGTCAGGCATGTCGCGGAAACTGGACATAATTTGTGCTTCAGTTTCAATGTCCAAACGACGCAATTGATCGCGCAAACGAATCACGGTTTGTTCCATTTCGCCAAGGTTATTTTTAACTGAACCTTGTTGTTGCTCCATGTGGGCGCGAGAAATCGAAAGTTCGCCCGCCAAACTGGTGAGTTTATCAATCAGTGTGACTCGCACTCGAATGCGGTCTTCTGCATCCATGTCGGAATCTTTATCAGCTGCTTTTTCAGTTGGCTTGCTGCTAATTTCTGACTCTTCCGCCGCCACAGACTTAGGCTTGGTAACGGGCGCAACTACTTTGGGCACTTCTACTACAGGTGCATTGACCTGCGAAATGTCACCCCCTGCAAATCCAATTTCAATTTGTTTAATTAGCGCGACAGGGCTTCTTAAAGGTTCGCCATTCCGCACCGATTCCAACATTGCAGCTAATTCGTCAACGCTGGTTTGTACAATTTCTTGTAATTTAGGATTGCTTTGGGCGTTACCTTCGACAATTTTGGTGAGCACTGATTCCAATTGATGACTTAAATCACCCATCGGAATAATCCCCACCATACGCGCCCCACCTTTTAAAGTGTGTAACTCGCGTTGCAATTCTTTCATTAATTGCATGTTTTGGGGATTAGCTTGCCAACGCTCCAATAAAGATTGGGTATTTTCAAGAATTTCGTCGGCTTCATCTAAGAAGATCGACATGAATTCATCGCTTGCGACATCATGAATGTGTTCGACAAGC
>JBDLSS010000110.1:0-2672 GCA_039799345.1 Pseudomonadota bacterium | reverse complement strand
TGGGATCAAACCGAGCAATTATAAGCAATATTTGTAGCGTGTTACCTGATGTTTACTACGGTTAAGTTTTTGGCAAAGTGACCCCAAGCTGCCCTTGATATTTCCCTTGACGATCTGCGTACGATGTTTCACATTCTTCATCCGCGCCCAAAAAAATTAATTGCGCCACGCCTTCATTCGCATAAATTTTGGCAGGCAAAGGAGTGGTATTAGAAAACTCAAGGGTAATATGTCCTTCCCAGCACGGTTCTAAAGGTGTGACATTGACAATAATCCCACAGCGTGCATAAGTGCTTTTTCCCAAACACACCACCAACACATCGCGCGGAATACGGAATAATTCAATGCTACGCGCCAGAGCGAAAGAATTCGGGGGGATAATGCACACCTCTGAAACCAAATCCACAAAACTGCCCGCGTCGAAATTCTTTGGATCCACAATAGTGGAGTTGATATTGGTGAAAATTTTAAATTCATTAGCGCAACGGACATCATAACCGTAGCTCGATGTACCATAAGAAATAATACGTTCACCTTGCTTATTTTGTTTGACTTGGTGAACGGCAAACGGCGTAATCATGCCGTGTTGTTGCGCTTGTTCACGAATCCATCGATCTGACTTAATGCTCATTTGTTTCCGATAATTTTTTCTTAACATTATTTAACTAATGCTAACTGTGACCGTAAAACAGTCGGGTTTATCTACCAATGCACGTAATAATATATTACGTGCTCCCACGATATCTCTGTTGACCTACTCCCTAGATAACACCTGTTGACGCATTCTCAAACCAGACGGTGTTTCGCGGGGAGGGCTAAGTAAAATTTGTCTGGTTTCCAAACCAGCCTAGAATCTAAACAAGACTCTGGTAAAGATTCGGCATAACCCAAACCTTTACCAGATATTTGCGGATAAATACCCTTCTCGCTAATCGCAGATTTTGGAATAAAACAAGATTGCACGGAATCTTTTCGACTTCTAAATCTAAACTTTGTCGGTTTGCCCTTGCCTTTGTTGGCTTTGTAAGTTTTCCAAAAAGCCTTATGTGTGTCTTTGATTGCCATGCCTTTGACTTGAAAAGGAGTGTCCTTTGTCCATTCAGGTAATAATCGAGTGAACATCTTTTTAATGTCCATCCACGATGGCTTTTTGTCACCTTAAAGGGCTTTAAGTCCTTTTCGTTTGAAAAAGTCATCTCGCTGTTTTGCGCTAGACACTTGACAATAACAGACGGTAATTCTCTGTCTGTTGTTTTGCAGATAGGGGTCAAGCTTATATTTTCGTTGACCCGCTGCTGTTTTTATTGCTTCAATTTTTCCACTATCCACCCATTTTTTAAGTGTCTTTACGTGCACCTTCAAAATTTTTGATGCTTCTTGGCTGTTGTTGAGATTTAAATTTCTCTAAACAATACTCAGAAATTTAACTTCAAAGACAGCCGGCGATTAAGCCCCATCCTTGCTTTCCAATTCAGTGACTCCGTTCCAAGTTTGATCATCCCCAAAGCGTTGCCAATATTGTGAGCGTTTCAAGTAAATTTTTGCCGCTTTATCATTGGGATTGCGATCAACACAACGCTGAAATAAGGATTCTGCATAATCAAAATTGCGGCGTTGATACGAAACAAATGCGTCGGTGAACATATCCAAGGTAGCAAGCTTTGCCTCCCGAATTTCAGGCAAATTACCATCGAGCACTTCAAACACAATCACAGGTTGGGATTTGCCCTTGACTTTGACCTTGTCCACAATCCGAATTGCGTATTCACTGACATCCACCAAACGGTTATACGTGTGCTCAGTAATTAGTAAAGTCGCACCATACATTTTGGTCATGCCTTCCACCCGTGAAGCAAGGTTCACCGCATCACTGATCACGGTGCCATCCATGCGATTGTCACCGCCAATCGTGCCCAACATCAGCGTCCCTGTGTGCAAACCAATCCCAATATCAATCAGTTCAGTATTGGCATTTTGACGCGCTTGATTAAACTCGCTCAGCGTGCGCAACATGTCAATCGCGCCGCGCACGGCATCATCTGCGCCGTGGGGAAACAATGCCATAATCGCATCCCCAATATACTTATCAATGAAACCGTGATGCGACAACACCACAGGTTCCATCTTGCTAAGATAAGAATTAATAAAGCGAAAATTTTCTGTTGGGGTCATTTTTTCAGAAAGCGCGGTAAATGCCCGAATATCAGAAAACATAATTGTCATTTCTTTCTGGACATGATCGCCAAGTTGTACATCGACAATACTGCGTTTTTGCAAGAATCCCAAGAACTCGCGGGGTACAAAACGACTATAAGCTTTATTTTGAATTTCTAGTTCTTGTTTACTTTCTTCAAGCGCAAGTTGGGCTTGTTTCAGCTCGGTAATATCACTGATAATTCCTGTAAACATGCGCTGATCTTTAAGCCGCAATTCACTGACTGCCAGATAAATTGGGAAAATGCTGCCATTTTTGTGCTGTGCGACGATTTCGCGTCCTGCCCCAATAATATGTTGCTGACCCGTTTTAAGGTAGTTTTTTAAATAATCATTATGTTTGCTGTGATGTGGGGATGGCATCAAAATGCTTAAATTTATCCCTAACAATTCATCCATTTCATAACCAAACATGTGAGCAAGTGCAGGATTCAGTAATTGAATAATCCCACATTCGT
>JBDLSS010000109.1:0-7704 GCA_039799345.1 Pseudomonadota bacterium | reverse complement strand
TGAGTGCACCGCCCAACTCAATGAATATCTATTGACGATTAAGATTAAGTACGGATTATTAACCAATGGGCGTGAAATCAGAATTTATGAAACCCATGAAAATAAAGTGCGACTTATTTTTAATTGTTATGTCACTCAACTTGAAAGCAAGCTTGAAGAAATTAAAGCCTTAATTGGCAGAGAAACACTTTCTTTACCCATCCTTTCCACCGTTTATAAAGGTCGTAAACCTATGAAAGTTATTGCTATTTATCATAATAAAGGCGGCGTTGGAAAAACCACGACCGTAGTTAATCTGGCAGCCATTTTGAGTAAACAAGGCAAAAAAGTCTTGGTTATTGATATGGATAGCCAAGCCAATACCACTTTTGCCACGGGCTTGGTCAATTTTGGAGATGAAGATAAAGATACTCTAAAAGACAGCAATATCTATCATTTATTACGTTATGATGAGTTGTTTCCCATTGCTAAAGTGGCGAGAAAATCCAAATTTAGCAGCCATCCGATTGATGTCATTCCGTCGCATATTCATTTGATGAAGTATGAAAATGAATTGAATCAGATTGATTACAGCAAAGTGGTATTGTTTCAAAAACTCATGGCGATTAAGGATCAATATGATGTTGTTTTGATTGACACGCCGCCATCGCTCAATCTGTATGCGCGTATTGCCCTGATTACCACCGATTACTTATTAATTCCATCCGATTTGAAACCCTTCGCCAATGAAGGCTTGGAAAATGTGAAGGAATTCGTCAAAGAGATTAATGGGTATCGCAAAATTTTGAGTCGTGCGCCGATTGATATTATTGGGGTGTTGCCGACCAAGATTTCTACAAATGCGGGCTTTGTTAAAAGCACCTTGCAACAGCGCATGAATATGGTCAAAGAGCGTTATGGGATTGAAGTGCTTAAGGATTATATTATTTTCGAGCGTGACGATCTTGCTAAATGTGTGGAACACAGTATTGACATGGGTGATTTGGAATTAACCGATCCGCGTGCGATTAGTGATTACAAACCCAATTCCAAAGCGGTGGAAGAGTTTGAAAATCTGGCGCGTTTTATCACGCAACGCATAGGATTAAATTAAATGAATCGTCTTTCACCTGCCATTGTCTTGGTCAAAAAAATACAGTGTACTTTTCCCCGTCAACAACACAGTGAATCTGCTATTGAAATTGGAGCACAGTTGATTTTGCAACTCGGTGGCGTGATTACGCCCTTAATTTTGCGCCGAGAAGGGATTGATGCTTATCAATTAGTCTCAGGCACATTGGAATATTATGCGGCATTGCGAGCCAAAGAACTGGATTTGAAGCAGGCAGAAACGATCAATGCGTACATCATTGAAGAAAACGAAGCCAGCATTTTGGAGCAAATCAAATTGTTCCGTTCAGAAAAGCCCCATTTCCCTGAGATTGACAACATGAACACCGTGCTTAACGAATTTGACAAAGCCTCTGCTGCATTTTCCACAGGCTTATTGCAACAAGTTCAGGCATTAATGGCAGGCGAACTTGAGAAATTTAAGGCTGAATTCGCCAGTAAAATTATTGTGCAGAAAACTGTGGATTTAATTCCAGAAGCGGTAGTAGCAGAGCCTATTATTGACTTGCCTGAAATGATTGAAGCCAGTGCGCCTGAAACGGTGGTGATTATTGCACCTGAAATCACGCTACCTAAGCCTGCCCCCAAAACCACACGGCGTAAGAAAGCCGTTGTCACCACCGCGCCGCCTGTTATCGTAGAACCTAAATTAAAGCCCAGCAATCCCGCAGTCATAGAGAGCTGGTTATCCCGTTTAAACACACTTCCTGAAAAAGAATTGTTTTTTATTTTGACGCATCAAAAGGTGAAAAATAGTCTTATCATCGAATTGGCAGCAAACCGACCTTTTGCCAACGAAGTCGACGTGACAAAAATCAAAGGCGTGGGCGGGGCAACTTTGAGTAAAATTCAACAGGCTTTAACAGCTTAGAATTTACAGCTTTAGGAATTACGCAGTTTAAACACTCATTCTTTTACTTACAGTGAGTTAGGGCGGTGTCATTAATTAAGTTTTAACTGCTCCCAACCCCCTGAAGAGGGCTAAACCTTAAAACTAGCCCCTAAATCCCCTAAAGGGGACTTAAAATATTAAACATTACATAACTTGTTTGTGTTTAGCTCCCTTTAGGGGGTTGGGGCTTCTTTAAAGGTTTTTAAACGCACTATTTTCTGTTAAAACCGAATTGATGACACGCCCTAGTATTATCTGTTGCACAAACATGTTTCTAGTACAATCACATAGTTACTGATTCAACTGCGTAACCTCTAATAAAATTGGAGTAACCGAGTTAAAGCATAAAAACAGTATATTTCAGTTAGACTACTCTTGTCTTTTAACGTAGTGGTTTCATTATGTTATATGCTCTTTCCCCGACTAATAATCATTGAAGTAACCCCGCATTCCTCGTATCCTAGCCCGACTTTTATTCACGATCTTCTTTCATCATGCCAAAAGTTTCCCCTTATTTGCTGCTGGTGCTGACTACCTTCTTCTGGGCAGGTAATTTCGTCATTGGGCGTGCGGTCAATCCCTACATTCCTCCGATAGCCCTTTCTTTCTGGCGCACCTTGCTGGGCTTAATCATTATTTTGCCCTTTGCACTGCCGCATATAAAACAGCAATTTCATATTATGCGCCGTCACGCGGTGATTATTATCACGCTGGGCACGTTGGGTGTGGCAGGATTTAATACCTTTGCCTATTTTGCCCTGCAATCCACCACCGCTACCAACGCTGTGCTACTAATGTCAACCACCCCTATTGTTATTATTTTAATGTCTTTCATTGTGTTACGACAAACTATTAGCTTAATACAATTTATAGGTGTCACGATTTCACTGATGGGCGTCATGTTCATTGTTAGCCGAGGACACCTAGAAAATATCTTAGGGCTAAGCCTGAACCAAGGCGATTTATGGATGTTAGCGGCGGTGCTTGATTGGGCTTTATATTCTGTACTGCTGCGCTGGAGACCCGCCGCCTTACATGGGCTGGCATTTCTCGGCGGTTTGGTGCTGGTCGGAACGCTCGCATTAACACCTTTATATTTATGGAGTTTAGAACATAGCGCAACTTGGGAATTTTCCACACCTGCCCTATTGGGTATTGCTTACACCGCTATTTTTCCCTTATTAGTTGCTTATATTTTCTGGAATCGTGCCGTGCATGAAGTCGGGGCAAACCGCGCAGGACAATTTTTACATTTATTACCCGTATTCGGCACACTATTTTCTACGATATTTTTAGGCGAAAAACTCTATAATTATCATTATATTGGTGTAGGATTGGTATTTACAGGAATTTATTTTGCGACCTTATGGCGGTCATCGAAAGTGTGAGCAATACGCCCCTGAAGACAGTAATACAGGGGCATGAAATTACACAATACTCAGTTAGAAAGTCGACTCTTAGCAACTCTCATCAAATAACCCCGTAGTAAAAATTTCATCATCTCTTCACTGATCAAAGCAAATTCACTTTCTAAATGTTTTAGAGTACGTTCTGTAGAAAGCAATGCTAATCCAGTCACTTGCGTTTTTCGCAAACTGTCTAAACGATCCTGTTCTCGTTGAATATCTATCTCAAGCAGTTGTTTGCGTGTATGTAACTGTTTGATTGCGTGATAATCATGTACGCTAGAACCTTCTGGCATTTCCAAAAGCGGCGTTACACCATAGCGGGTTAATATGTCTTCTTGATTCGACGGAGAAATTCTCAAATGTAACCGCTGTGCAAAGCTTTCAATAAAAATGGGATGTACCACAGAAACTTTACAGCCTGCTTTAAATAAACGAGTTGCCACAAATTTATGGTAGCCCAAATTAGCCTCAATCACGGTATGTAAGGCACTACTATTACATTCTGCTAAATGCATAGCCCAATTTAATAACTGTTGAATACCTTCATCAGAGTTTTCAATAAGTTTTTGCAGTTTGTCCGAATGTGGACGAATCAATAAGGTGCAATGAATATGCTGTTTTACGATTTCTAAACCTATGAAGTGCATAACAGTTTCCGGTCAATTTGAAAATATACATAAGCCTACACAATAGAGAGGTGTAAACCCCTATTTAAATATAGCCTAGCATAAATTTTATTGCACCCCCATGAAAGTCCCAATTACGCAATAAATAGCTAAGAATTTTAGCCGTTTATTATCTGAATCAGCATTAACAGGATTATTCAAATTAAGTAGGATTAAACACGCATGCTGAGAAAATATGAAATTTTTTAATCCTGATTCAGACAATCTTTAATTTTTGGTAGTCCTAAAGAAGCAGTGATTTGTTGTAATGGTTAATGAAATTAATGATAGTTCCGATGTGATTTTTTAACTTCTTCGAGAAAGATAACGTTTTCATCACTAAACGACTGACTCGCTATCTTAACGTATTATTAAATCACTCAATATGATTAGTCAGCTGTCTCTTTAGCGTTTCCTACAAATGACCACATTTCATCGCATTCTAAGCACAACTTCCCTTTTTTTACAGGTTATGGCTCTAAGTATTGTTTCTCGTACAAACGGTTTACATAACGCTGTAGCCACGTCCCCGAGTATACCGCTGAGGGGGAGTTTTTCTTTGAGCAACTTATCTATCTGCGCCCATGTTTCTTGGCTTATATATTTTTTGGTAGGATGTTCTACAAAACGGCGACCACATTCACGACATTTGTAGTTTTGCGTGCCTGAGCGGGTTTTTCCATATTTTACGATGTGCGTTGCTTTACAATTAGGGCAAGTCAACATTTTAGTTTCTCTTCTATAATTACCAGCTTTCTTATTTTAATATCACTGCTTCTTTAGCACTGCCTCTAAATTATTGTAATAGTCGTGAGTAAGGTACTGCGGGCTGCTTTGGAGCAATAATTACACCAGATAATAAAATGATTAAAATCAGCTTACTATCTGTTGTAATGAGTTGGGAATATCGGAAAGTGCACGGTTATAGCGCAATTATAAAAATAATTGCACTGTTTTGCTGGGTTTCAGAATTAGGGGTGATTATTTTGGGGCAGGCATAGGATTATTTTTCAGCAATTCACCGAATTGTTGTTGATAAAATTTTTCATATTCCTCTTCAACAATTTCTCCAAACCAGTGCTGATAAATTTCTTGGTATTTGCCTGAAGCCCGCAAATTTTTCAAAGCGTAATTAACCGCTGCCAACATTAAATAATCACCTTTTTGCACCGCAATACCATAAGGTTCATAGGTAAAGACACCACCTACCAATTTGAAATTGGGATTTTCACGCTGCATTCCCAATAAAATAGAATTATCGGTACTCAATACCTCGCCCATTTTTTTCTGCAACGCTTTGAAAGCTTCAGTATAATTTTCATATTCTAAAACATGAGCTTCGGGCGCAAGTTGCCGAATATTTTTTGCCGAGGTACTATTTTTCAGTGTGATGACATTTTTTCCGTTCAGGTCAGCAAGTCCTGCAATATCAGAATCTTTTGCCACTAATAAAGATTGCCCCACTTCAAAATAAATGTCGGAAAAATCGACTAACTTTTTACGCTCCTCAGTGATGGTCATGGTAGCAATGACTAAATCAACCTCAGAATTTTGTAAGCTTGGAATGCGGCTACTCGCCGTCACTGGCTTAAACTCAAGCTTTTTAGCACTGCCTAAAATTTGTTGCGTGATAGCGCGAGCGAGGTCAATATCAAAACCTTTGAGTTTTCCATCTTTGGGGTCTTTTAGTCCAAATAGGTTAGTGTCATATTTTACCCCAATAATTAATTTATCGCGTGTTTTGGCAAGCAATAACGCACTATTTGTGGATTCAGCCCAACAAAATGGGTGAATTAATAAATAACTTAAAATCAAAAAAACTATTTTTTTCATGGTGATAAACTCGAAAGTTAATCGATATAAAACCTAATTGGTTAATCAAAATATTGCGTTTAAATAGAGGCAAATTTAGTACCAATGATGCGAGTAGTCATTTGTAAATAAAGTATTCATAAAAATTTTATTGAAAAACTGTTTATCGCCTATAAATATGCTAACATTATGATAAGAAATAAGTTTTTTAAGTCGGAAAAATAACATGTGTCACTTCTATAAATTATTACGCCTTGTGTTACTGAGTTTAACAGTCGCCAGTTGTGCTTATTACACGCCTGCCCCTAGCTATTATGGGGGAGGTTACTATGGCGGTTATGTAAGTCCGAGTATCAGTATTTTTACCCCAATTTTTCCAATTTTCGCGCCTTATCGGGGCTATTATGGACGCGGATGGTGGGGTGGCTATCGGCATCATCGCTGAATACCGCTCATTTTATCAGAGCTTAGACTCAGGAAAAACGCGGGAAAAGTATGGTAAACTCTGAATAAACCAACCCATGACCCACAGAGGATGAATAATGAATGTGAAAAATTTTGCGGCGAGCTTATTACTCACGATGAACATGGCGAGTATTGCTGCTGAACCTGTAAAGGTCGATTTACCCCAATTTACTCCCGCATGGACACTAAGTGAGGGATTAGATACCCCTGAGTCTGTGGTTTATGATGCTAAAAATAAACGTCTTTATGTTTCCAATGTCCAAGGTAATCCTCCTGAAAAAGATGGCAAAGGCTATATTTCGGTGGTGTCTTTGGAAGGTAAAGCGATTAATAAAATTTGGGTGAAGGATTTGAATGCACCCAAAGGCATGGCGGTTGTGAATGATATTTTATACGTCGCCGACATTGATACTTTACTCGCTATCAGTATTAACGATGGTAAAGTTACTCAACGTTATCCCGCTGTAGGCAGTCAATTTTTAAATGATGTCACTGCTGACAAGCATGGCAATGTCTACGTTTCTGACATGTTCACTAACAGTATTTGGTGTTTATGTAAGGGTAAGTTTGAAATGTGGTTGAATGATCCCGCTTTAGAAAGTCCTAACGGTTTATTTGCAGAAGATAAACGTCTTGTTGTGGGCACTTGGGGTATTCGCACGGAAGGTTTCACCACCACACGCCTTGGCTATTTGAAAGCGGTGAGCCTGACAGATAAGAAAATCAGCATTATTTCAGACAAGCCCGTGGGCAATTTGGATGGGGTGATGAGTGATGGAGCACAAGGCTATTTTGCAACGGATTGGATGGCTGGCAAGTTGTTCTATTTTGACCCCACAGGAAAAGTACATGAAACTTTAAAACTGGGTCAAGGTTCAGCAGATGCCAGTTATATCGCTGAAAAGAAACTGTTATTAGTACCCATGATGAAAGAAAATAAATTGATGGCATTCAAGAAAAACTAAGCCTACTTAGTTTGAAAAAGCCCTTATATATTAAATATATAAGGGCTTTTTTTAAAGATTTAGGAGTTTCGCAGTTTAAATATAAAAATTTTTATTTACAATGAGTTAGTTCTGTGTGCTGTAAAGTTACGTTTCAAACAAAATCAATAAAGTATTGCTTATTTAGTACTACCAATTGTTTTTTTGAATTTTCAGAATCGGATTCTTCGTCTTTTATCAAGGCATTAATGGGTTTAGAATATAAGCGTATTTCTGGATTTTCAATTAATGTCAGTAATGAACCAACGGGATAATTTCTAGCAATAGAATCTATCAAACCTAAAACTTGATTGGGTTTCCAAACAAAGTCTCTTTGAAACTGAGGTATCGCATATACACCTGAGCGA
>JBDLSS010000108.1:0-3883 GCA_039799345.1 Pseudomonadota bacterium | reverse complement strand
GAATGGTTGCTGCGTGAGCCGATTGGGACGTTTTTACTGCGTGAAAAACTCAGTTTAATCGAACCTGCGTGGCGCATGATTTTATCGAACAAAGCGATTTTGCCGATTCTGTGGGAAATGTATCCCAATCATCCCAACTTATTGCCTGCGTATTTTTCGCCTGAAAAATTGGGAGATACTTACGTAGAAAAGCCGATTTTGTCGCGCGAAGGGGGCAATGTGCGCGTGGTGATTGCGGGCAAAACCCATCTGAGCACGGGCGGTCTTTATGCTGATGAACCGAAAGTTTATCAAGCCTATCAGCCCTTACCGAATTTCGAGAAAAATTATCCGATTTTAGGCAGTTGGATTATTGATGGACAAGCCTGCGGTTTGGGCATTCGTGAAGACCACAGCCCGATTACTGCCAACAGTTCCCGTTTTCTTCCCCATTTATTTTTGGAGTGAACCCTGATGATCGAAACATTTTTAGGTGATGCCTATATTTCTTGGGTAGCCGTCGCACATTTTTTGAAGTATTTCGTGGTTTCCATTGTGTTAATGGGCTTATTTTTAGGCATTTATACGGCGATAACTCCGTGCAAAGAATGGGTGTGGTCGCGTGAAGGCAATAAAGCTGCCGCCTTGTCGCTGAGCGGTTCAATTTTCGGGTTTGCCTTGCCGCTGACGTATGCGATTTTTCAAAGCGCGAGCATTGCCGATTTATTGGTGTGGTCGTTGATTGCGGGCTGTGTACAATTATTAATGTATGGGATTAATAGCTTGATTGTGCGCAATTTCACCGAGGAATTGCATCAAGGCAATGTCGCTGTTGGCTTGATTTCTTTCAGTTTTTCAATCAGTTCAGGCTTATTAAATGCGGTGTGTATGACGTATTCGCCTGCCCACGGAATTTAGTTTTTTGCAGAATTGTCTGAATCAGGATTTTCAGGATTATCCGAATTAAGCAGGATTAACCCCTAATGTTAAGTTTTTTAATTCTGAAAATCCTTTAATTCTGTGAATCCTGATTCTGATTATTCCAGTGCTAAGTAAAAATGATGGCAATTAATTTTCATATTTTGATTAAGATAAAACTTGTGCGCCGCATAACGTTGCACGCCTGAATCCAAATGCACCGCTTGACAAGCTTCTTGCTTTGCCAACGCAATTAAACCTTGCATCATGATTGTCCCAAAGTTTTGTGAACGTGCGATTTCCGAAGTGACAAGGTCTTCGATATATAAGTGTTTTCCAATAAATAAGTTTTTGGCAATTTTAAAACCCGCCACACACACCACTTCCCCTTGCGATTCAAGATAGGCAAATTGATAGCCTTCTGCACGCAGTTCTTGGGCGTATTCAACAAAAGTTTTTTGGTGTAAATGGGGGCGTAATTGTTGCAGTACAGGGAAACAACGGCTCAACTCAATCGAGGTGGTGGCAAAATTTATCATGATTAAGTCCTTGATTATTATTGATTTTTATCAAACCTAGCGGTTTTAATCAGGCATTAAACCTGCTCAGTTTTTAAAAAACCAGCAGGTCTTGAGTCCTTAAATTCCCTTTATTTTACTAATAATTCGGCAAATCCATATCCATAAATAACTTTTCCAATGCCTCACGCGACGGGGTTTGCATCGCTTGCTCGACTTTTTCGCGGGTCAATTGATGCGCGAATATTTGCACAAAATCATACATATAACTGCGTAAAAATGTGCCGCGCCGACAGCCAATTTTCGTGGTGCTGTCTTCAAATAAATGGCTGGCATCCAAGGCACGCAAATCGCTGTCTAAAATCGGGTCATACGCCATGTGTGCCACAATGCCCACGCCCAGCCCTAAACGCACATAAGTTTTAATAACGTCCGCATCGGACGCAGTGAACACCACTTGCGGCTGCAAACCTTTGCTGCTAAAAGCCTGATCCAGATGTGAACGTCCTGTAAAACCAAATACATAAGTCACTAAGGGATATTGTGCTAAAGCTTCTAAAGTCAAAGTAGGCAGCTCGCACAGCGGATGATCATTAGGCACAATAATACAGCGATTCCAGCGATAACAAGGCATCATCACCAAATCTTCAAATAATTCCATCCCTTCGGTCGCAATAGCAAAATCGACTACGCCTTCCGCTGCCAGTTCTGCAATTTGAGTAGGTGTGCCTTGGTGCATGTGCAAGACAACATTGGGATAACGTTGAATAAATTGTTTAATTACACTGGGCAACACATAACGCGCTTGGGTGTGCGTGGTCGCGATAGACAAATGTCCGCGCTTATCATCGCTGTGTTCTTGGGCAATGCGCTTGATGGTTTCGACTTTGCTCAACACGTCCCGCGCGATTTCTAAAATTGCGACGCCTGCGGGGGTAATTTGGGTTAATTGTTTGCCGCTACGGGTGAAAACTTGAACCCCTAATTCTTCTTCTAATTGGCGAATTTGCTTGCTTACGCCGGGCTGGGACGTGTAAAGCCCTTCTGCGGTTGCGGAAATACTCAACCCACGACGTGCCACTTCGCAAATATAACGGAGTTGTTGTAGCTTCATAACATTATTCTCTTTTGATATAAGTGTATAAGTAAGTATTACTTTTAAGAATAAATGAAGATCGCTATAGTGTAAAGAGTAAAGTAGGAAAAATTATAAAAATTCTTCATAAGTTTTATAAGCTTATAAGGATTTACTGATGAATGACTTTCCAAATTAGGGGGTCACGCGCTGTTATCGCATCCTAAAAATCGGGATAATATGCGCAATAAATAATTCGTTTAATTTTGATGGGTAATTAATGTGACTCAGCACAGACTTTCTCACCTCGCCGCCTTGGAAAGTGAATCGATTCATATCATTCGTGAAGTGGTGGCAGAATTTCGTAATCCTGTCATGCTTTATTCAATCGGCAAAGATTCCAGCGTGATGCTGCATCTTGCCCGTAAAGCGTTTTATCCCAGTCCTTTGCCGTTTCCGCTGTTGCATGTAGATACAGGCTATAAATTTCAAGAAATGATCACTTTTCGCGATGAATACACGAAAAGTATTGGGGCGCGTTTAATTGTTCACCGCAATGAAGAAGCGATTGCACAAGGCGCACATCCGATTAAATTGGGCGTTGGGCGGTGCTGTGGCGCACTGAAAACCACGGCTTTATTGCAAGCTTTGGAAAAATACGGGTTTGATGCCGCCTTCGGGGGCGCACGCCGTGATGAAGAACGCTCGCGTGCCAAAGAACGGATTTTTTCCTTCCGTGATGAATTTGGACAATGGGACCCGCGTAATCAGCGTCCTGAATTGTGGAATTTATATAACGGACGCATTCATGAAGGCGAATCGGTGCGGGTGTTCCCCTTGTCGAATTGGACAGAAATGGACGTGTGGGAATATATTTTGGAACAAGAAATTCCCATCGTGCCTTTATATTTCTCCAAGCCTCGTGAAGTGATTAAACGCGGCAATTTGCTGATTCCTGCGGAAGGTGCACAAGCTTTGGAAGGCGAAAAAATCGAAACCGTGACTTGTCGTTTTCGTACTTTGGGCTGCTCGCCTTGCACAGGCGCGGTATATTCCGATGCCACCACTTTGGAAGAAATCGTGCGTGAATCTGCCTTGGCAACCCGCAGCGAGCGTGAAACCCGCATCATCGATCATGGCGCATCTTCGATGGAAGATAAGAAGAAAGAAGGGTATTTCTAATGAATTCCGTACTGTTTAACTCCAGCTCCGAATTATTACGTTTTGCCACCGCAGGCAGCGTTGACGATGGAAAATCCACTTTAATTGGGCGTTTATTAGTCGATTGTAAGGGCGTGTTTGAAGACCAATTGCAATCTGTGCAAAGTTATCACGAGCGCAAAGGCGGGCAAGGCGTAGATTTAGCTCTGCTCACCGACGGTTTGCAAGCGGA
>JBDLSS010000107.1:0-6303 GCA_039799345.1 Pseudomonadota bacterium | reverse complement strand
AAGCGGTGAATGTCAAAGTTGATACCGTCAATATTGAAGCCACTGCCGTAGGCACTTTACGGGCGGAAGAAAATGTAATTGTGCGCTCCGAAATCGCAGGACGAATTCAAGCCCTGCATTTCAGCGAAGGTCAAACCGTGGAAGCGGGTAAATCGCTGATTAGTCTTGACCCTGCTGAATATAAAGCCACTTTGGCACAAAGTAATTCAACCCTGAGTTTGAACAATATCAGCTTTGAAAGAACCAAAGATTTAGTGGCGAAAAATCTTGCCAGTCGCCAAGCTTTTGACGAAGCCCGTGCTAAATTAGACGAATCCCGCGCCCACCAAGCTTTAGACCAAGTGCGTTTGGAAAAAACTGAAATTCGTGCCCCATTTCGGGGAATGCTGGGTTTACGCAATATCAGCTTGGGCGCGTATATCAAACCGGGGGATGATTTAGTCACTTTAGTGGATTTGTCCTCGGTGAAACTCGATTTTCGGATTCCTGAAACTTACTTATCCCAAGTGAAAATCGGGCAAACCGTCAATGTGCACGTTGATGCTTATCCGAATCAAGAATTCAGCGGCAAAGTGTTCGCTTTAGACCCCAGCATTGATGAAGAAACCCGAACCGTGTTATTGCGGGCGCGAATTCAGAATCCTAAAGGTGAATTATTTGCAGGGATGTTTACCCGCGTTGCGCTGATTTTGGAACAGCATAAAAATGCTTTAGTTGTGCCTGAACAAGCGATTGTGCCGATGGGCAATGACAGCATGGTGTTCAAAATCGTTGATGGCAAAGCCGTCCCCGCTAAAGTCCAGCTCGGGGTGCGGCGCACGGGTGATGTCGAAATCGTAAGCGGTTTAAAACCCGAAGACAAAATTATCACCACGGGACAAATGAAATTACGCCCCAATGCTGACGTGAAAATTTTAGACAAAGCCGTCCCTGCGACAGCTGCACCACAGAATAAAAAGGAGTAGTCCTCAATGGTTCTGTCGGATTTATCAGTACACCGTCCCGTGCTTGCCACGGTGATGAGTTTGATGATCGTGTTATTGGGCGTGATGGCATTCGACCGCATTTCAGTGCGCGAATATCCCAATATTGACACGCCCATCGTTTCCGTGCGCACGGTTTACACGGGCGCGAGTGCGGAAATTATTGAAAGCCAAATCACCCAGCCTTTGGAAGATTCTTTGGCGGGGATTGAAGGGATTAAAACCCTAAAATCGGTGAGCCGTGAACAGGTCAGCCAGATTACCGTGGAATTTGTCGGTGAGCGCAATGTTGACGACGCGGCAAATGACGTGCGCGATCGGGTGGCACGGGTTCGGGCGCAGATGCCTGAAGCGGCGGATGATCCTGTGGTCGCAAAAATCGAAGCGGACGCACAAGCGATTGTTTGGCTTGCCTTGTCCAGCGATCGCCACACTGCTTTGGAAATTACCGATTATGCAGATCGTTACATGTTGCCGCGCCTGCAAGTTTTGCCTGGTGTTGCTAACGTGATGATCGGCGGTGAACGCCGTTATGCAATGCGGGTGTGGTTGGATCGGGAGCGTTTAGCCGCCTATCGACTCACACCGCAAGATGTGGAAGCCGCGCTCACCAATCAAAACGTCGAAGTGCCTTCAGGTCGGATTGAAAGCACGCAGCGCGAATTCACGGTGTTGACAGTCACGGATTTACGCACGCCTGATGAGTTCAACAAAATCATCATTAAAGACGTGAAAGGCTATCCTGTGCGCCTGAGTGATGTGGGTTATGCAGAAGTCGGGGCGCAAGATGAACGCAATGCCTTACGTGCTAACAGTCGTCCCGGCGTGGGTTTGGGTGTGGTGAAACAATCAACGGCGAACACTTTAGGCGTTGCGCAAGCGGTGCGTGAGGAATTACCTAAAATCAATTTGCCCGAAGGCATGAACTTGAAAGTCGTCTTTGACACCTCCGTGTTCGTGGAAAAATCGATTGAAGCGGTGTATCACACCATGATTGAAGCGTTCATCTTGGTGGTGCTGGTGATTTTCTTCTTCTTGCGTTCAATCCGCGCCACTTTGATTCCTTTCGTAACCATTCCTGTTTCTCTGATTGGGGCGTTCATTTTCCTGCAAGCCTTAGGCTTTTCTATCAATATCTTAACGCTGTTGGGTTTGGTGTTGGCGATTGGGCTGGTGGTGGATGATGCGATTGTGATGTTGGAAAACATTCACCGCCACATTGAAGAAGGCTTGTCGCCGTTCAAAGCCGCGCTGTTGGGCAGCCGTGAAATTGCGTTTGCGGTGATTGCAATGACGATTACTTTAGCGGCGGTGTTTGTGCCCTTGACTTTTATGACAGGGAACACGGGGCGTTTATTCACCGAATTCGCGCTCACGGTTTCTGCGGCGGTGATGGTTTCGGGCTTTGTCGCACTAACCTTGACCCCGATGATGTGCGCTAAACTCTTGAAAGGGCACGAAACCCACGGCTGGTTATACAGCTTCACAGAACGGGGTTTTATCGGTTTAAACAATGTTTATAAAGCGATTTTGCGCTTCACTTTGAAAGTACGCTTTTTGGTGATTTTAGTGTTTGCACTCACCGCAGCGGGCGCGGGTTATTTATTCCCCTTAATTAAATCCGAACTTTCACCCTTGGAAGATCGCGGCGCAATTATTGGGATTATTGTCGCGCCAGAAGGGGCAACACTGGAATATACAGACACTTATGCCAAGCAAATTGAAAAGTTTTATGCGGACATTCCTGAAGCCGCCAATTACTTCATGGTGGTTGCACCTGGTTTGGAACGTCCCAATCCTGTGAATACTGCCTTATCTTTCATCAGCTTGAAACCTTGGGATGAACGTAAACGTTCGCAACAAGAAATTGCTGCCTCGTTAATGCCCAAGTTATTTGGTTTGCCGGGCGTGTTAGCGTTTCCGATTAATCCGCCGTCTTTGGGGCAAAGTTTCCGTAATCCTGCGGTGCAATTTGTGATTCAAGCAAATTCTTATGCTGAACTGCAAAAAATGAGCGATGCAATGTTGGCGAAAATTCGGGCTTATAAAGGCATGAGCAATGCGGACACCGATTTACGTTTAAATAAACCGCAGTTGTTGGTGAATATTGACCGCGATAAAGCTTCCGCAGTGGGCGTGGAAATTGAAGCGATTGGGCGCACTTTGGAAAGTTTGCTCGGAGGGCGACAAGTGACCCGTTTCAAACGCGAAGGCAAGCAATATGACGTGATTGTGAAATTGAAAGACCAAGACCGTAGCAAACCCACGGATTTAACCTCGATTTTTGTGCGCAGTCGCACGGGGCAGTTGGTACAATTGTCGAATTTAGTCACCGTGACTGAAGGGGTTGCGCCTAAAGAATTGAACCGTTTCAATCGCTTGCGCTCTGCCATGATTAGTGCGAATGTCAGCCCCGGTTTTACTTTGGGTGAAGCATTAAACTTTATGGATCAAACCGCGAAAGAAGTTTTAGATAGTTCTGCTAAAACTGCTTTGGATGGTCAATCGCGTGAGTTTAAAGAATCAGGCTCGACTTTGTATGTCACTTTCGTGCTGGCATTATTGTTTATTTACTTGGTATTAGCCGCGCAATTTGAAAGCTTTATCAGCCCGTTTGTGATTATGCTGACCGTGCCTTTGGCGATGACAGGGGCGTTGCTCGCGTTGTTTTTAACGGCGGGCACGTTGAATGTGTATAGTCAAATTGGGCTGGTGATGTTGGTCGGCTTGATTACGAAACACGGGATTTTGATTGTCGAGTTTGCCAATCAATTGCAGGAACGTGGAATGCAGCTTAAAGAGGCGGTGGTGGAGTCAGCGACTTTACGCTTGCGTCCGATTTTGATGACCACCTCAGCGATGGTGTTGGGGGCGTTGCCGCTGGCGTATTCGGTGGGGGCGGGGGCAGAAAGTCGGCGGGCCATTGGTTGGGTGATTGTCGGGGGCTTATTATTGGGGACGTTTTTGACCCTGTTTGTGATTCCGACAGCGTACACTTTGCTGGCTAAACAGTACAAGCCTAATCCTGAAACGGCTGAAGCTTAAAATTTAATTTTTAAGTCTTTTGAGACCTTCCAGATTTTTGAAATCTGGAAGGTCTTTTTTTGAGTAAAGTTTTTCTCGTTTCTACATAAGCACATCCTGTTAGCACTGTTCACTGGAAAGTCATTGCGTTAAGATGGATTTTGTAAATTTTGGGATTTTTAGGGGAAAGTAATGAATTTTAATAAGCGGTTAAGATTGGCGGAAGAGAAGCTTGATGCGGGAAAAAAAGCTTTTGATTTGGTGCAATATCAGGAGGCGGCAGATAGCTTTCTGGAGGCTGCTAAATTACGGAAAGGAATAACAGGGTATGAAACAAATTATGCGAGGTGTTTAGTTAATGCTGCCAATGCACTACATGAATTAGGTTATTATGATAAGGCAAAGTCTTTACTTGAAAAAGCTCTTCCCATTCAAAAGAAATGTTTAGGTTCTGGGCATCCTGATGTTGCAACTAGTTTGAATAATCTTGCTCTTATTTATTCGGCTCAAGGAGATTATGAACAAGCCAAACAGTTACATGAAAAAGCCTTGGCTATTCGGGAAAAAGTATTAGGCTCTGAACATCCTAAAGTTGCAACTAGTTTGAATAATCTCGCTAATATTTACTTGAAGCAAGGAGATTATGAACAAGCCAAACAGTTATATGAAAGAGCCTTGGCTATTTTGGAAAAAGCATTAGGTTCTGAGCATCCTGATGTTGCAGCCAGTTTGAATAATCTAGCTAGTATTTATTCGAAGCAAGGAGATTATGAACAAGCCAAACAATTAAATGAAAGAGCCTTGGCTATTCGGGAAAAAGCATTAGGTTCTGAACATCCTGAAGTTGCAACTAGTTTGAATAATCTCGCTAATATCTATAAGGATCAAGGAGATTATAAACAAGCCAAGCAATTAAATGAAAGAGCCTTGGCTATTTGGGAAAAAGCATTAGGTTCTGAGCATCCTAATGTTGCAGCCAGTTTGAATAATCTGGCTACTATTTATTCGGAGCAAGGAAATACTGAAAAAGCAACGGAGTATTATCAACGTGCTCAAGCAATTATTAACAAAATATTTGATGAAAATCATCCCACTGCAAAAATGATTTCAGAAAACTATTTAAAGCTTCAACAAGAAGTTGAAGCGTTAAGAAAAAGTAATATTGAACAACGTGTTGCCTTAGAAGAAGCCAAAAAACTCGAATATTTAAGTTACATGGCAACAGGGATAGCACACAATATTAACAACCCTGTGGGGATTATTCGAGCCGCAGCCCAACGGGGCTTAATGGATATTGAGCAAGGCATCAGCCTTAATGTTGAAGACGGACAAGAGATTTTTCAAAGTATTTTAGAAGAATCTGAACGTTTACATAAAATTATTAAAGGTTTTAGAGAATTTGCAAAAGGCGACCGTAAACACCGTGAAAACGTGAATATTAACACGGTCGTAGAACAAATTAGAGATTACTTTCAAAACCAATTAGAATCAAAAAATATTATGTTAAAACTTGAATTATCGACTGACAATCCTTGTAGTTATGCTAATTTTTTGATTTTGCAAGAAGTGCTCATTAACCTAGTTCACAATGCCCGCGAAATTTTAGAAAATACACCTGATGCCACGATTTCAATACGCACATGGCAACAAGCAGAAAAAGTGGGTTTCACTGTAGAAGATAATGGCACAGGCATTCCCACAGAACAGCAAAAAAATTTGTTTATGCCCTTTCACAGTACTAAAGCGCACGGCATGGGTTTAGGTTTACACTTTACTTATAAATCCTTGCTTGAAATCAACGCCACGATTACATACCAAGATTGCACCACACACGGGGCGCGTTTCATCATCGAACTGCCACCCATCACAGGAGAAACTTCATGAGCATCCCATATCACATTTTACTGGTCGATGATGAACCCAATTTACATAAACAAGTTGTGCCCATTTTACAAAAAAAAGGATTTACTGTAGAAACTGCCAACGATGGCGAAGAAGGTTTAAAAAAGCTGCTGTCAGAAGAATTTGATGCCGCAGTTGTCGATTTAAAAATGCCTAAAATGGATGGTTTTTCCATGATTAAGCAGGCAAACGCAAATAATATCAATATTCCCATGCTCATGCTGACAGGAAAAGGCGGCACAGAAGATGCGTTTCAAGCCTCCGCGCTGGGCGTTAAAGCATGGATTGAAAAATCGAGTTTAGATGTCCCCAAATTATCAGAACAATTATTCAAACTCATTGCAGAAAATAATCGTTCTATTCGCCCTATTCTCAATGCGCTGACTCTCAAAAA
>JBDLSS010000106.1:0-10393 GCA_039799345.1 Pseudomonadota bacterium | reverse complement strand
ACTACCAAAAATACTTTGATACTCTCATTTTAATCTGTAGGGAGCAGTCAGCCCTTATTTGCAATTACATGTTCAAAACGTGCTAAATTCAGTAAAATAATCGCAAGTTATGAACATTCTTGGTTTGTGATTTCCCTTTTTCTACAGGACATAATGCAGTTATTTATGAATACACAACGTGGCTTTACCCTTTTAGAAATGTTAGTAGTGTTGGTAATTATTGGCTTATTGGCAGGCTTGGTCGGGCCGCGCCTGCTGGGACAAGTCGACGGTGCAAAAGTCAAAACTGCCACCGTGCAAATTAAAATGCTCAAAGGTTCATTAGAAACCATGCGTTTGGATATTGGACGCTTTCCCACCAAAGAGGAAGGCTTAGCTTTATTACGGGTTGCGCCCAGTGATGACAAGATTAAAACTTTGTGGAAAGGGCCTTATTTAGACGAAGACTTGCGTAATGACCCTTGGAATCGACCTTATCAATACAGCCTGCCTGGCAGCGATGGACAGCCTTTTGCCTTATATTCTTTTGGTGCAGACGGACAACTCGGCGGCACAGAATATAATGCGGATGTCGGCTATTTACCGCCCCGTTAAGTATTTAAGGGCGTATACCCTCCTAGAATTGCTGGTGGTGTTGGTGTTAATGAGCCTGCTCACCAGCTTAATTCTCCCCCGCCTAGCCCAAGTTTATGACAGCCTGCAAGTCGCTTATACCCGCGAAGAAATTATTAGCCGTCTTGCAGCCTTAAGTTATAGCGCGTTTCAACAAGGGCGCGGTTTTCAACTTATCAGCTATCCCTTGACTAAAGGCATGTCTCCTATTCCTTTGGAATTGCCCAGCGGCTGGAGCTTGACCACCGAAACCCCAATAACATTTCGTGCCAATGGCGTGTGCACGGGCGGCGTGGTCTTGCTCAATTATCAAAGCCAACAATTGCGCGTCAATCTCACCGCTCCCTTTTGCACGCCGCGCCGCACATGAAAGCACAAGGTTTTAGTTTGCTAGAAGTGATTGTCGCGTTGGTGCTGATTACCAGCACAGGCATGGCATTGTTTAGTTGGATGAACACCAACACCATGAGTCTGCAACGTGTGCAATTCGTGCAACAGCGCAACATCGCCATCCGCAACGCACTGATGTATATCAATACGATTAATCCCTTACAAAACCCACAAGGCAGCACCACACTGGGTAGTTATATCGTGAATTGGAATTCTAAGGCATTAGAATCCCCAAAAGATGGTATGGCGCACACGGGCGGACAGGGTTTTTACCAAGTGGGCTTATATGAAGTGGCGGTCGAAGTGCAGGATTTAGATAAACAAGTGCTGGCAAATTTCACCGTGCGCGAAGTGGGTTATTTACAAGTGCGTAAACCTAATTTAACTGATATGCAATAAGTGATGAAGAACAAGCAAGGATTTACGCTGCTGGAAATGTTGGTGGTGTTGTTAGTCGTCAGTTTGCTGACCACTTTGTTAATGCAGGGTTTCGCTTATATTTTGCAATTGCGCGGACGTTTTTTAACCCAACTCAGTGATTTACAACAAGGCACTTTGCAAGAACATTGGTTTCGCAGCTCGACTACGGCATTGCTCGCCGATTATCCTGATATTCCCAATGCAAATATTTTTAAAGGTGAAGCCAAGCAATTTCAGGGTTTAACCCTGTCTGCTTTAGATGCTGAGGCAGGTTTGCCAACGCCCATGATTTGGAAATTGATTTCCCAAGAAGGCAGCACAATTTTGCAATATCAACACAGTAATGGCGATGTTTGGGAAGTCAGTCGCTGGTTGGGTGACAGCGGCGAATTTAGTTATTTAGACAGCACAGGAAAATGGTATCCCACATGGCCGCCACAAAGTTTAGGGATTAAACCGCCCCAATTGCCCAAAGCGATTATGCTCACAGGATTGCGCCGCGATTTGCCATTTACATGGATTGTGCAACTGACGGGGCGAGATAATACACCTATTGATTTTCGGTTGAATATGGATTTGTAGATTATTCATTTCTGGTTTTCTGTGTTTAAATCTTCATTAAAGTCCCCAATTTCTAAAAAATAAGGGCAAAGGGGGGCGCAGTAAGCAGTTCGTCACGAAATTTACCGATTTACTTGTTAAACTATAGCCCTATCATTTCACACTTCATTATTGCCGACGCATAAAGGATTTTTTATGAGTACGCCTGCAAGCGAAAATTATTACATGCCACCAGAATGGCATCCACATACCCGTTGCTGGATGGCGTATCCCTGCCACCTCGACAGTTGGAAATTTGGTTTAGAAGTTGCCCGTGCGGCTTTTGTGCGAGTTGCTCATGCGATTGCTCGTTTTGAGCCTGTCACCGTGGTTGTCCCGCCAGAAGAAATACACCATGCACACGAATTATTTGGGGATAAAATCGAATTATTAGCCCTGCCTTTGAGCGATTCTTGGACACGCGACACCGCACCAACTTTCGTGATTGATGGTAAAGGAAATATTGCAGGAGTGGATTGGCAGTTCAACGCATGGGGCGGCAATTATGCGGATTATCATGCTGATGCCAAACTTGCCGAAGGCATTTTAACGACCACTCAAATTCGCCGTTTTGCTGCGCCTTTCATCTTAGAAGGCGGCTCGATTCATACCGATGGCGAAGGCACTTTATTAACCTCTGAAGAATGTTTATTAAATTCCAACCGTAATCCGCATTTAAGCCGTGAGCAAATCGAAGCAAATTTGCGCGATTATTTGGGCGTGCAAAAAATCGTGTGGCTGGGCAATGGCTTACAAGACGACGAAACCGATGGACATGTGGATAATATTGCCTGTTTTTCAAAACCTGGCACCGTGCTTGCTATCACCACTAATGACCCTGAAGACAGCAATTACAAAACCTTACAAGATAATTTAAACCGTTTGCGTGCAGAAACTGATGCCCAAGGGCGCAAGTTTGAAATCATTGAAATCGAACAACCTGCACGGCGCGATGCGTTTGGTGAGCGTTTGGCAATGTCTTATATTAATTTCTACATTGCCAACGGCGGCATTATCGTGCCCGTGTTCGATGATCCGATGGATGAAATCGCGCTGGAAACCTTGCGCAAAGCTTTCCCAAATCATGAAGTGCTTGGTGTGAATGGAATGGATATTATTTATGGTGGAGGTTGTATTCACTGCATTACCCAACAACAGCCCACGCCTTAGTAAAAGCGGAAAGATTATTGTGGATCACCGTAAAAATTTGGGCAGTGCTAAATAGATAAGGATTTTAGCCCACTTCTTGTCTGAATCAGGATTTACAGGATTAACCCCGTAATATTTAGAAAGTATTAAGTTTTTTAATTGATGAGTTACGCAGTTAAATCAATAACTACTTGATTTTACTAGAAACATGATTGTACGACGCACGACACTAACTCCTTGTAAATAAAAAAATTAGTGTTTCAATTGCGTAACTCTTAAGTCTATTTTTTAAGTTGATTTACTATAATTCCTGAATCATAAAAAAAGGCGGCTAAGTTTTTAAATTTAGTCGCCTTTTTTGCATTGTAGGAGCGAGCAGAAACGTCTATTCCTTGATTTCCATTTCAGCAGAATCAGTTTCACCTAAATTATCTTTCCACGACAGTTTAATCTTGTCACCAATTTTGCCGCCCTTAAACTGAAAAGCACAATAAGGATTTTTGGAAATTCCAAAACTCCAAGCCGCTGTTAATAAAGGCTTACCATTACTCATCACGCTCACATCTTCAATATATTGTGCTGGAATTAGTTTTCCCGTTTTCAAATCTTTACGAGAACCCGTTTCCATGGGGTGATTAATCAAAGCCTTAACTTCCGTCAGCCCATCTTTCAACTTTGCTTGTAAGCGAATGCTATTTGTTGCCATTATGATGCTCCTAAATATCTTATTAACCGCCACAACCGCCGATAGTTACCTTCACTTCCTTGCGGGCAACATACAGTTTCCCTTCGGATTTGAGCACTGCCACCATATTTGAGGTTTCCCCCATTTTAATGCGAGTTGCGATGAAAGGCTGCACCGCATCGCTCTCAAACTTGAATTGTGCAACTAAGGGGATCGGATTTTTTTCAGCAATCAGGGCAATCGATTCAACTTTAGGCAAAGTTGAACTGACTTTCACAGGAACGACTGCACCATTTTCTGCAATTTCAGGAACTTCAATCGTAATTGCGGTGCTGACGACGGTATCAGGACTGCCTAGCAATGCCATAATTGCATCCTCGACCGTTTTCGCTTCAAAAGCCGCTTTAGGCCAGTCTGCCATTGCAGAAAACGGTAACACAGTTGCAACAACCGCTACTGCACCAGTTGCAAGCGTGCCTTTCAAAAAGCCTCTGCGGGGTAAATTCATCATGCTTAATCCTTCTCTATGCAATAATTTTGTGCAAAGCAAAAAACCAATAGTAGGACGTTATCCAATATGGAGCAAGTTTTTTAAAATTAGCAGTATGAAAAAATAAGTTATATGGGAGCTGCAAATTCTAAAAATAACGGCATCCCAATATTCTAAAGTACGAGCATTCAATTTAGGAGTTACGCAATTGAAACACTAATTTATTTGTTTTCAATGAGTTAGTATTATACGCCGTACAAGCATATTTCAAATAAAATCAAATAGTTACTGGTTAAACTGCGTAAATCCTATTAACATTAGATGATAGGGGTGCAACCAAAGTTTAAGGCAACTGCACCAATTGCGGGGCAACCCAATTTGGCGCACGGTGTTCGACCACAACTTGCGTATAAACTCCGCCACGCACATTAAATTCTGCACGCAGGCGCATGAAACGCGGTGCACAGGCGGCGACAAAATCAGTGAGAATTTGATTGGTCACAGCCTCATGAAACGCACCTTCGTTGCGGAATGACCAAATGTAATTCTTCAAGGCTTTCAATTCCAAACAACTGGCTTCAGGCACATAATCCAAATATAAAACCGCAAAGTCGGGCTGTCCTGTTTTGGGACACAGGCAGGTGAATTCGGGAATGCGAATTTGAATGGTGTAATCGCGTTCACGATTAGGATTGTCAAAAGTTTCTAAAATTTTGCTGGGTTGGCTAGGCATAGTGAATTAGTTCCGTATAAGAAAAGAATATTATAGTTTAACTGCGCCCCCCTAACGTAGCCCGTATGGAACGCAGTGGAATGCGGGTTCAGGGATACGTTAATTTATCCCCCCGCATTACGCGGTGCTTCATGCGGGCTACGTTCTTCAACGAGTTTCTAAGTAAGGGATTTAGGGGGCGCGTAGTAATGCAAAAGGGCTACCTGTTTTCACAGATAGCCCTTTGTGCTCCAGCTTATTTTCTGATGAAAATAGCGGAGTCTTAAGCAGCGATGCCCAGTTGTGCTTTCGCTTGAACAGCCAAGGCAGCAAAAGCGTCCTTGTTGAACACGGCTAATTCAGCCAGCATTTTGCGGTCAACTTTGATGTTTGCCTTGCTTAAGCCATTAATGAAACGGCTGTAAGACAAACCATGTTCACGAGAAGCTGCGTTAATACGTGCAATCCACAATGCGCGGAATTGACGTTTCCGTTGCTTACGGTCACGATAAGCGTATTGACCTGCTTTGGTTACTGCTTGTTTTGCAACGCGAATAACGTTGCGGCGCATCCCACGATAGCCTTTCGCTGCCGCTAAGATTTTCTTGTGTCTTGCGTGTGCCGTGACACCACGTTTTACTCTTGCCATGTTTCAAATCCTCTTAAGCGTAGGGCAATAAACGAGAGATCATTTTCACATCTGATTCGTGAACCATTGCTGGTGATCGCAATTGACGCTTACGCTTAGTCGATTTCTTGGTAAGAATGTGTCTTCTGTGGCTTTGAGCACGCTTAAAGCCACCGGAGGCTGTGCGCTTGAAACGCTTGGCAGCTCCGCTCTTCGTCTTTAACTTGGGCATAACTTACTCCGCAATTTGACCCAGTTGGGTGAAAATTTAATTATGATTTTTTAGGCCCAATCACCATAACCATTTGCTTACCTTCTAACTTGGGCATTTGTTCAACTACCCCAAGTTCAGCTAAGTCAGCTTTCACGCGGTCGAGAATCTGCATCCCTAAATCTTGATGGGTGACTTCTCTACCCCGAAAACGCAAGGTTACTTTGGCTTTGTCGCCTTCTTCTAGGAAACGCATCAGGTTGCGTAGCTTTACCTGATAATCTCCTTCGTCAGTACCGGGACGGAATTTGATTTCCTTCACCTGTACTTGTTTTTGCTTCTTCTTTGCAGACTGGCGTTTCTTATTTTGTTCAAATAAGAATTTGCCATAGTCCATGATACGGCATACGGGAGGTTTAGCATTGGGTACGATTTCGACTAGGTCTAATTCGGACTCTACCGCTTTTTGTAATGCATCACGCAAGGAAACAATCCCGAACTGTTCCCCTTCGGCATCAATTAAACGTACTTTCGGCGCATTAATCTGTTCATTTAAGCGCGTCGTTTTTTCAGCAGTGATAAGCTGTTCCTCCTAAACGTAGCCCGTAACTTCAGCATTCAGGCGATCAATGAAAGTTGCAACTGGCATACTTCCCAAATCTTCCCCTGCGCGTGTACGAACGGCTACTTGTTGATTTTCACATTCCCGTCCACCGATAACCAGTAGATAAGGAACCCGTTGTAAAGTATGTTCGCGAATTTTAAGCCCAATTTTCTCATTTCTCAAGTCTAATCCCGCTCTAAATCCTAAAGCTTGCAATTGACTGAGCACTTGCTTGGCATAATCGGCTTGTTTATCAGTGATATTCATCACCATCACTTGTACAGGCGCGAGCCAAGTGGGGAACGCGCCTGCATGTTCTTCAATCAAAATGCCAATAAAGCGTTCTAAAGAACCTAAAATTGCACGATGTAACATCACGGGCACTTGACGACTGCTGTCTGCGGCAACATATTCCGCATCTAAACGGGCGGGCATGGAGAAATCGACTTGAATCGTGCCACATTGCCAAACCCGACCAATACAGTCTTTTAAGGAAAATTCAATCTTAGGACCATAAAACGCACCTTCGCCGGGTTGTAATTCCCAAGCTAAGCCTTTGTGATTTAAAGCCAGTTCTAAAGCTTGTTCGGCTTTATCCCAGACTTCATCACTGCCCACACGTTTTTCAGGACGGGTGGAAAGTTTAATCAGGACTTCAGTAAACCCAAAATCTTTGTAAACTTTGAATAATAAATCGATAAAAGTCGAAACTTCATCTTGAATCTGTTCTTCGGTGCAGAAAATATGCGCGTCATCTTGTACGAAATTACGCACCCGCATCAAGCCGTGCAGCGTGCCTGATGGCTCGTTACGGTGGCAAGAACCAAATTCAGCCAAACGCAAGGGCAAGTCGCGATAGCTTCTCAAGCCTTGATTATAAATCTGAATGTGACAAGGACAGTTCATCGGTTTCACCGCATAATCACGGTTTTCCGAATTCGTGGTGAACATACCATCTCTAAACTTTTCCCAATGCCCCGACTTTTCCCACAGGGAGCGGTCGACTAATTGAGGGGTATGCACTTCTTGATAGCCATTGAGGCGCAATAAACGGCGGATATAGCCTTGAATTTCAGTATAAATTGTCCAGCCTTTGTCGTGCCAGAAAATCATGCCGGGGGCTTCATCTTGCACATGGAACAGGTCTAACTGTCTCGCAATTTTACGATGGTCACGCTTTTCAGCTTCTTCGAGACAGTGTAAATACGCCGCTAAATCTTTCTGATTTGCCCACGCAGTGCCGTAAATCCGCTGTAACATTTCATTGTTAGAATCACCGCGCCAGTAAGCCCCCGCCAGTTTCATTAACTTGAAGGCTTTCAACTTGCCAGTGCTGGGTACATGTGGGCCACGGCATAAATCAATGAACGAGCCTTGTTCGTACAAAGACAAGGTTTGATCACTGGGAATGGATTCAATAATTTGGGCTTTGTAATCTTCCCCTAAACCCCGAAAGAAGCTAACGGCATCATCGCGGGTCTTGGTGGAACGCTGCAAGGGAATATCTTGCGCAGCAAGTTCTTCCATCTTGGCTTGAATCTTATCGAGATCGTCGAGACTGAAACGTTCTGGATTTGCGAAATCATAGTAGAAACCGTCCTCAACCACAGGACCAATAGTGACTTGCACCTTGGGATAGAGACTTTTCACCGCATGGGCTAATAAGTGGGCAGTCGAATGACGGATTAATTCTAAACCTTCGGGATCGCGATCCGTGATGATCGTTAAAGCCGTGTCTTCGCTGATGAGAAAAGAAGTATCGACTACGGTATCACGAATTTTACCTGCTAAAGCAGCTTTAGCGAGACCTGCACCAATGGAAGCGGCAACTTCGGCGACAGTGACAGGCTGGGCAAATTGGCGTTGACTACCGTCGGGGAGGGTAATAGTAGGCATGTCAATTCCGAATGAATAGAGTATTGAGGGAAATACGAGAAGAAAACTTTGAATCGTTCGATAAACGAATGGTAGGCGCGAGTGGGATCGAACCACCGACCACCACCATGTCAAGGTGATGCTCTACCACTGAGCTACGCGCCTAACTTTTGGAAAGCGTCAATAATAACATTGTCGGTACTAAAAATGCAAGCCTTAAATCTTAAGCTGCTTGTACAGGAATGTAATTACGGGTATTGATGACGTTATTTTCTTCGTCCAAGTAAACCATATTAGGCTTATGTACCGCCACTTCTTGCGGCGTTAAACCCACGTAGGTGCAGATAATAATCCGATCTTTGGGCTTTGCTTTATGAGCCGCAGCACCGTTGATGGAAAAAATCTTAGAACCATCTTCCGCACGGATCGCATAAGTGCTAAACCGTTCACCATTGGTGACATTATAGATGTGAATCTGCTCGTACTCATGGATACCTGCCAAGTCCAGCAGTTTGCCATCAATCGCGCAAGAGCCTTCATACTCCAACTCAGCGTGAGTGACACAGGCGCGGTGGAGTTTGGCTTTCAATAGAGTGCAGTGCATATTTCATCCTCATAATATGATAGGAAGCAGAGATTTACGCTAAAAATGGGGGGGGTAACAGCGTCATTCCTAAGCTAAATATTATGGTTTATTTAGCGCGTTACTGCAATATCTAAGTTTTAACGGGCAAGTACTGCCTATTTTTAAAAATCGTTATATTAAACAAACAGTTTAATTTTATTTGGCAAATAGCTAGAAATGAAATATGTGTTTTTTTTACCAAAAAAATACTTTCTAGGAAATCTAATGAAGCAAATTTTATTAAATATGCTAAATTACACAAACAAATGTTAGTAAAATAGTCTAGCAAATAAGTCCACAAAAAATATCACTTTAGAGTGACATTCGTGGGATTTAAGCTATTATTTACTAAAATAATATACATATTATTTGTATAACTTTAACCTTTAAACATAGCAAGCTGACGATGGACAAAATTATTTTTACGGGACCTATGGGGGCTGGAAAAACCACGGCTATCAGTTCGATCAGTGATATTCCTCCTATTTCTACAGAGGTGCGTTGCAGTGATGATGCACAACTGCGTAAAGAAACCACAACTGTTGCCATGGATTATGGGTACTTTTCTTTAGATGATGGGTCTCGTGTTCATCTGTATGGCACGCCGGGTCAAGAACGTTTCGATTACATGTGGACAATTCTCACTAAAGGCGGGATAGGACTTGTTTTATTATTAGATAATGCACGTCCCGAACCTTTGGCAGACTTAACTTTTTACCTAGATGCTTTTAAAGATTTTATCCAGCAAACTGGGGCGGTTATTGGGGTAACACGCATGGATGTTAGTCACCAAACCAGCTTGGATGATTATCGTAATACCTTGTTTACACGCGATCAAATCTTCCCTGTATTTGAAGTAGATGCGCGACAAGCCAATGATGTGAAAATTTTAATTCATGCGTTACTAGCGATTTTGCAATAGGCAAGTATCGCAAATACATCCTGATATTTTGAAAGCAATGTGCGGTTCTTAAAGCCTACGAGAGAGTCTGAGTACAACCGTGAACTTATCTATCCCCATAAAAATTATAAAGTATGTCATAAACTTCTGTTATACATAATTCAGGGTAGAAGTGGATTTTAGCAAACGGTTATCACAAAGGATTGGTGTGCAATGTATAAGCTTTATTACCATGCCCTGCAAAAGAATGATCCTGTATTTTTTCGTTCTATGTTGCAATTAGTGGGTTTAAAACTAAGCCAAAATTGGGAAATTGACGAACACGCCAAATTTATTCTCGTTGATATCGAAACACCTCAAGGCTTGTCTTTTTGGCAAAGTCCGCCAGAAGGGACGGTGTTGATTGCGTATGCACGACAAAATGATATACAAACCCCTTGGTTTCTTCCCAAACCCATTCGCACCCAATCGCTCATTCAATTACTAAATGA